>CAXBQJ010000024.1:0-9686 GCA_963977775.1 uncultured bacterium | reverse complement strand
CATACCCTCATTTCCAGAAGCGCCGCCTTCGCATGTGGATCCAGGGCCTCCATGTCGTCCGAAGATACAGAGGGCAGAGTTCTCATTGAACAGATATCCAAGTAATAGAACAACGACGAGAGTGGCCCAGAATGCGACTTTAATGCTACGTGTACCGATAAACAGAACGGTAAAAATGAGAACACGACGAACCCAGGGATGTTGTAGAAACTGTTCTTGTTGTTTTGTAATTACATAATTTACAATATATATCTTTTATATCTTCTGTCATATAATATATTTAATAGATATATTATATAAGTATAACGAATTTATAAATTACAAATAAAAAATTGATTTAACTAATAAACTATTACTATAAATTCATTTTTTATTTATAATTTTATTACAAATAAAAAATTGATTCCAAAATAACTTACTTAATAATATAGATATATAAATATTATTAATATCATGGAAGTTATAACTAGACAAACATCACTTAATAAAATTACTCTAGAAAAGTTGTTAGATTATATCAATAAGAACTGTTGTAACAAACAACAATTCTTAGAAGAAATAATCATAGACAGTGATACAGAAATAACTGAAACAAAAGTTACTTCATTGAATTTTAAAGAAAAACTTAAATCAGCAAATCAGCCAATTTCATTTTGTCCAAAGTTTTTATCAAATTTTGAATATTTTAAAATAACTCAAGATTTATTAGTTTTTAATATTAATTCTCTAGATTTAACACCAAATCTTAGTATTTCTTCTAAAAAATCTGCTAGTGACTATGATAATAATTTTAAAACTCTATTTATGTCTCTATTATATTGTTTTATAGAAACAAATAAAATTACTGATAAACTATTAGAAGAATTTATAATTAATACTAATAAACATGTTCAAATAGTTGATTTTAATAAACTCAATATGAAGAAAATTAAATTAAATAAAACTCTAAAATCTCATAAAGTTGATTTAGATATTATTAGATTTGTTAGTGATTATTTACATATCAATATTTTCCTGTTTGATGAAACTATAAATGCTAATAAAATGATCTATTGTAGTGGTGATTTTATCCCATACAAAAAATGTATTGTATTATATCACGACGAAGATACTTATTATCCTGTTATAACAAGCAATTATAAAGTATTTAAATTTGAACAATCTGTTGTTAAATTTATGTTAAGTGATATTAGTAGAATTGTTACTCATGATAATACTGGTTTTAATCTAGTTACTGAAGTATTAGATTCTTATATTAACAAAGATATAGCTCAATTAATAGAAGATAATATGAAAATACCAATTAATAAACCAGAAGAAACTGCTAGTGTTGTTAATGGTTTTGATGATGAATATAAGACCAGACGGTTTAATTCCTCGAAAGAAGAGAGAAAAAGTTTACGATAAAAACACTGGTCAAGAGGTTTCAAGATGAGTGATCGTTTATTAGAAGTTAGAAATTTAACTATGCAATTTGGTGGCGTGACAGCTTTATCAGATGTGAATTTACATGTTTCTGCAGGAGAAATCGCAGCATTAATTGGACCAAATGGTGCAGGAAAAACTACTGTATTCAACGTTGTCACAGGTTATTATCAACCAACACAAGGTGAAGTTTTATTGAATAATGAATCAATTGTTGGATTGAAATCCCACAAAATCGCCCAAAAAGGTTTGGCTAGAACTTTTCAAAACATAAGACTTTTCGGTGACATGACTGCACTTGAGAATGTTATGACTGCTGCTGATTCTAAAAACAAAGTTGGATTGCTTGGTTCGATGTTTGGAATTGGCACAAGTAGGGCAGATGAATCAAGATCTCATGCAAAAGCTGCTGAATTACTTACCTTTATGGGAATTAGCCACAGAGCTGGTCAGCTTGCTAGAAATCTTCCTTATGGTGATCAAAGAAGATTAGAAATCGCAAGAGCACTTGCACTTGAACCAAAAGTTCTTTTACTTGATGAACCAGCAGCTGGATTTAATCCTCAGGAAAAAGTTGAATTAGGTGAATTAATTAAAAAGACCAGAGATGCAGGCTATGCAGTTTTATTAATTGAACACGATATGAGTTTGGTCATGAAAATTTCTGACCGAGTTTCTGTGCTCGATTTTGGTCAAAAAATTGCTGAAGGAACACCAAAAGAAATTCAAAATGATCAAAAAGTTATAGATGCTTACCTTGGAGTTGCCGATCATGCTTCTTGAGGTTAAAGATTTAAGAGTTTCTTATGGAAAAATTGAGGCAATTAAAGGTATATCTTTGCATGTTGAGAAAGGTGAAATAGTTACCTTAGTTGGCGCAAATGGTGCCGGTAAAACTACTTTGCTAAAAACTATTTCTGGAATTTTAAATCCTTCTGCAGGGTTGATAAATTATGAGGGCCAAGATATTAAGAAAACAGCACCTTATGATCGCGTTTTATCTGGTCTTTGCCAAGCACCAGAAGGGCGAGGAATCTTTCCAGGTATGACAGTTTTAGAGAATTTGGAAATGGGTAAATATGCCCGTAAAGATTGGAAAAAAGAACTAGATGAAGATTTAGAAAGAATTTATTCTCTATTTCCAAGATTAAAAGAACGTCAAAACCAAGCTGGGGGAACTCTTTCAGGTGGAGAACAGCAGATGCTTTCCATTGGTAGAGCATTGATGGCTCGACCAAGATTGTTATTGCTTGATGAACCATCTATGGGACTTGCTCCAATGTTTATTCAACAAATTTTTAAGATTATTCGAGAAATTCAAGAGCAAGGAGTTTCAATTCTGCTCGTTGAACAAAATGCTGCTCAAGCACTTTCTTGCGCAAATCGTGCATACATTCTTGAAACTGGAAATATCGTAAAAGAAGGATCTGGAAAAGATTTATTGAAAGATGATGCAGTTAAAAAAGCTTACCTTGGTACTGGTGCTTAAATAATTTTTTAATGTCGAACTTCACAAGTATCGAAGTAACGATTGATTGCAATGATTTAAACAAAATGTTTGATTTTTGGCAAGAAGCTCTTTCCTATGTGCCTGAAGCAAATGATCTTGCAAGATATGACCAAAGTAATCGAAAATATTTATCCTTGATTGATCCTAGCAATAAGAGTGTAAAAATAATTTTACAACAAGTTGATGAGATAAAAACCCTTAAGGATAGAATTCATCTTGATTTACATTGTTTAGATATTGAAAGTGAAGTTGAAAGATTAGAAAAATTAGGTGCCACAAGAATTGATCAAATTCCCATTCAAGAACAGGGAACTAAATGGATTCGAATGTTTGATGTTGAAAATAATGAATTTTGTGTGGTTTTATCTAATTGAAACTATTAGATAAACAAGTATTGGGGCAAAGATTAAAGAAGGTAAAAGATTTGCTACAGGAATTTGTCTAATTTTTAATAATCGCAAACTTACACCCACTAAAAGTAATCCTCCAGTTGCAGTTAATGCCAATACTTGAGAATCTGTCAAAATATCACCTAATAAAAATCCTAAAATTGTGAATAAGCCCTGATAAATTCCAACAGCTAAAGCTGAGAACGCCACTCCGATTCCTAAAGATGCAGCAAAAGCAATTGAAGCAAAAAAATCCAACGCTGATTTTAAGGCAAGTTGTTCTATTCCTTTTCCTAAACCATCAGAAATTGAGCCCAAAATTGCAAGTGGGCCAACTACGAAAACTAATGAAGCGCTCACAAAACCTTCCACAAAATTTCCATTTTCAGTTTTTAATCGTTTTCTCAAAGATTTCTTTAGTTTTTTACCTACCGTTTCAAATTTTTCCTCAAGTTTGAAATATGAACCAAGTAATCCACCAAGGATTAAACTTCCCAAAATAATTAAAACTCCTATACCTGAACCAACAGCCAGAGTTAATTCTTTTTTTGTTACATCGAAAACCGATAAGCCTGCAATCAGCATTGTTACTAGACCGAGTGCATCTGTGACTAAATTTCTAGTATTTTTCTTTAATCGATCACCCAAAAGTGTTCCAATTATTGCACCAATAATGATGGCTAAAAAATTAATTAATGTCCCTAAGCCAATCAATTATTTCTTCTTTTCTTTGAAAAATAAAGTTAATCTTGCAGTGGCAGTTTTCTCATTTTGTTCATTAAAAATTTCTATTGTGTAACTTCCTGTTGACTTTCCTAAATGATTAGCCGTTGCGATTCCGGTAACTATTCCATCTTTAACACCTTTGTGGTGTGTCACATTTATATCAACACCAACAGCAACTCGATCAGGATAAGCTGCAACATTTCCTGCAATTGAACCTAATGTTTCTGCTAAAAGCGCGTTTGCTCCACCATTTAAAAGCCCTAATGGTTGCCTGTTTCCTAATACAGGCATAGTGCCAATAGTTTTTTGTGCACTAACTTGAGTTAATTTGATGCCAATTTTTTCAGCTAATTCACCTAAGCCGTATTGATTTAAAGCATCTTTAAGTTGGTCAGGTGATAGCTCTGACATATTTATGTCATCTCTTGATTTATTCATTGATGCGTCAATTCAATCTTTGCCATGTTGCAAGCCTAGAATCACACATATGGCACAAACTAGTCACCCCAAACATCTCTTATTAGTTGATGGTCATTCTTTGGCTTATCGTGCTTTTTACGCACTACCCGTTGAAAGTTTTGCAACAAGTTCAGGTCAACCAACAAACGCAGTTTTTGGTTTTACATCGATGTTAATTAATGCAATCAAAGAAGAAAAACCAACTCATATTGCAATCGCATTTGATGTTTCCAGAAATACTTTTCGAAAAGAGATGTTTCCAGATTACAAAGCAAATAGAGCTAAAAGTCCTGACGAATTTAGAAGTCAATTACCGCTAATTCATCAAGTAATCAAATCTATGCAAATTTTAGGAATAGAAGTAGAAGGTTTTGAAGCTGATGATGTGATTGCAACTTTGGCAAAACAAGGTGAAAAAGAGGGGATGAGAATTTCAATCCTTACCGGTGATAGAGATTCTTATCAATTAGTAAACGAATCAATAACTGTTTTATATGCAAGAAAAGGAGTTAGTGATATTGCAAGGATGACTCCAGAAGCAGTTTTTGAAAAGTACGAATTAACACCTGCCCAATATCCAGATTTTGCAGCTTTAAGGGGAGATCCATCCGATAATTTGCCTTCAGTTCCAAGTGTGGGAGAAAAAACGGCAATTAAATGGATTAAAGAATATGGTTCATTAACTGAATTAATAAATCACGCTGAAGAAATCAGTGGCAAGGTTGGGGATTCCTTACGAGAGCATTTAGAACAAGTAAAACTTAATAGAAAAATGACTGAACTTGTAAAAGATGTAAAAATTGACTGCCAAATATCAGATTTAATTGCTATGCCAGTTAATACAGACGAAGTTAATCGCGTATTCAATGAGCTTGAGTTTAAATCGTTAAGAGAACGCCTTTTAGGCAACTCAAATTTGAGTAAAACAAAAAGTGAAAAAGATCAAGCAAAATTTATCAACCATACTTTTAGTAAAGAAACCTTGAGAAAACTATTGGAGGAAAATAGCAAATCTGAACTTGCCCTAGAAGTAGATTTTGAGGGGAACATGCTTAATTACAGCAATATTTCTTGGGCAATCTCAACAGAACAAGAAAGTATTGCATTTTTTGAATCTCAACTTGATTCAGAAAGTAAACAATTATTTGAAGAATTTTTACAAAACGAAAACTGTAAAAAAATTGTTCATGGAGCCAAAGATTTGTTTCATGTCTGTAGTAGCAAAAATATAGAATTTAAAGGATTAAAAACCGACACAGAAATTAGTGCTTATCTTGTAAATCCAGGTTTAAGAAGTTATGAATTAGAAGATGTTTCGATGAGAATTTTAGGATTTGTTCCAGAAAATATGGATGAGCAAACTGGTCAGTTGAGCTTGGGTGAGGAAATATCTTCAGAGGGATTAGGCATTAGGGCAAATCTTATTTATCAAATTAGTTCAACTCTTGAAAAGAATATTGAGGAAAAAGAACTTAGTAATTTACTAAATAATCTAGAGCTACCACTTATTGAAGTTCTTTTTGAAATGGAACAGAATGGAATTTCTGTAGATTTAAATAAATTGAATAATCTTTTAAAAGAGTTTGAAAAATCTGCTCAAGAATATGAGAAAGAAGCTTTCAAGCTAGTTGGACATGAATTTAATATGGCATCACCAAAACAACTACAAACTGTTTTGTTTGATGAAAGAAAACTTCCTAAAACGAAAAAAACTAAAACAGGTTTTACCACTGATGCTGATGCACTTGAAGATTTATTTACTAAAACAAAAGACCCTGTTTTATCATCAATTTTGAAATGGCGTGATATCACAAAGTTAAAACAAGTAGTTGCTTCATTAATTCCTCTGGCTGATAAAAATGCCAGAATTCATTCAACTTTCAATCAAACTATTACCTCAACAGGTCGACTATCCAGTACAGAACCAAATATGCAAAATATTCCAATTAGAACTGAACAAGGTAAAAGAATTAGAGATTGTTTTGTATCAGATAAAAATTATGAATGTCTTCTAACAGCAGATTATAGTCAAATTGAAATGAGAATAATGGCTCATTTATCAAAAGATCCAGGTTTAATTAATGCTTTTAAATCAGGTGAAGATTTACACACCACTTCTGCATCTTTAGTTTTTGGAGTTAAACCAAATGAAGTTGACGAAAATTTAAGAAGACAAATTAAAGCCATTTCTTATGGCTTAGCTTATGGAATGGGATCTTATGGATTAAGTCAATCTTTAGATATTGAAGTGAGTGAAGCAGCAAAATTAATGGAAGAATATTTTAAAAGATTTGGTGGAGTAAGAGATTATCTTGCTCAAGTTGTTGAAGATGCAAGAAAAATTGGATACACCGAAACAATTATGGGACGAAGAAGATATTTTCCTGATCTAAATAATCCAGATAGACAAAGAAGAGAAATGGCTGAACGCATGGCATTAAATGCCCCCATTCAAGGCTCAGCTGCAGACATTGTTAAAAAAGCAATGTTAAATGTTTTTCAAAGTTTAAAAGAAGAGAAGTTACAATCAAGAATTCTTCTTCAAGTTCATGATGAACTAGTTCTTGAAATAGCCAGGGGAGAGCTAGAAAAAGTGAAAAAACTTGTCACAAAAGCCATGGCAGATGCAGCACAACTTTTGGTACCTCTAGATGTGTCAATTGGCGTCGGTTCTTCGTGGGATGAGGCTGCTCACTAACCACTTTAAAGAACAATTTTCACTAACAACTAATCTTTATATGGCTCGGAAGGTCCGAGTCATTTTATGAGAAGAAGTACATGTCCACAACTACTACCGCAAGTCCGCAAGTTGCAATAAATGATGTTGGAACCCCTGAAGAACTACTCAAAGCAATTGATCAAACAATTAAATATTTTAATGATGGTGATTTAGTTTCAGGAACTGTCGTAAAAATTGATAGAGATGAAGTTTTATTAGATATTGGTTATAAAACAGAAGGTGTAATTCCTTCTCGTGAACTTTCCATTAAGCATGACATTGATCCAAGTGAAATTGTAAAACCTGGAGATCGAATTGAAGCTTTAGTACTTCAAAAAGAAGATAAAGAAGGAAGATTAATTCTTTCCAAAAAGAGAGCTCAATATGAAAGAGCCTGGGGAGATATTGAAAAAATCAAAAATGATGATGGATTTGTTAAAGGTCATGTCATCGAAGTTGTTAAAGGTGGACTAATAGTTGACATTGGTCTTCGAGGTTTTCTTCCTGCATCTTTGGTTGAAATGAGACGAGTCAGAGATTTATCTCCTTACATTGGAAAAGATATTGAAGCAAAAATTATTGAATTAGATAAAAACCGAAATAATGTGGTTTTATCAAGAAGAGCATGGTTGGAACAAACTCAATCTGCAGTCCGTTCAACATTCTTAAACCAATTACAAAAAGGTCAAATCCGAACTGGACAAATCTCATCAATTGTTAACTTTGGTGCTTTTGTTGATTTAGGTGGAGTAGATGGTTTAGTGCATGTTTCTGAACTTTCTTGGAAACATATTGAACATCCTTCTGAAGTAGTTCAGGTTGGACAAGAAGTAACTGTCGAAGTATTAGAAGTTGATATGGAAAGAGAAAGAGTTTCACTTTCATTGAAATCAACTCAAGAAGATCCATGGCAACAGTTTTCTAGATCACACAAAATTAACCAAGTTGTTCCAGGAAAAGTTACAAAACTGGTTCCATTCGGTGCATTTATTCGTGTAGCAGATGGAATTGAAGGCTTAGTTCATATTTCTGAATTATCCGAAAATCAAGTTGAAATTCCAGAACAAGTTGTACAAGTAAATCAAGATGTAACTGTAAAGATTATTGATATTGATTTAGAACGCAGAAGAATATCTTTATCAGTAAAACAAGCTGGGGAAAAAGGCGAAGCTCGCGCAGCATTTGATCCTTACCAATATGGAATGCCACCGGCCTATGATGCAGCTGGAAAATATATTGGTCCAGAAGGATTCAATCCTGAAACCGGTGAATGGAAATCTGGTTTTGAAGATCAAAAGAAAGAATGGGAAAAGCAATATTCTGAAGCACTTGCCAAATGGCAAGCTGAACAGGATGCAAAAAAAGCTAATCCTGAACTTGAAAAATTAAGCGACAAGCTAGATTCCAACTAATTTTAGAAATTAAGCCAACATGAAAGTTGGATTAACAGGCGGCATCGGTGCTGGCAAAAGCACCGTTGCTGATCTTTTTGCAAAATTAGGTGCAATTGTCATAAGAGCTGACGAATTAGCCCGACAGGTTATCGAAGTTAATTCATCAGGGTTTAATCAAGTTATTACTCGTTTTGGAAAAGAAATCTTAAAAAAAGATGGCTCGATAGATCGAGCAAAACTAGCAAAAATAGTTTTTAAAGACCCAAATGCTTTAAAAGACTTAGAAAAAATAATTCATCCTTTAGTTCGAAATAAAACAAATGAATTGATAGAACAACAAAATCCTGAAGCAATTATTGTGAACGAAGTACCTTTATTGCTTGAAAAAAATATGGAAAAACTATATGACTTTCTAGTAATAGTGATTTCTAGTGAAAAAAACAGAACTAAGAGACTTCTAGATAAAGGTTTTTCAAAAGAACAAATTAGGGATCGTATGAATCATCAGGTTGATGATGAGACCAGGAAGACAAAAGCGGACTTTTTAGTAGTAAATGATGGAAATTTGGAACAATTAGAAAAAGATGTGAATAAAATTTGGCAAAGTTTGCAAGAAAGAAACTTTAAATAATTTATGCGACCAATAAATGATTTAATCAGAACTGTAGCTCCATTTGAAGTTATTTCAGAATTTGCTCCAGCAGGGGACCAACCTCAAGCTATTAATGAGCTTGAAAAAAGAATTAAGAATGGCGAAAAAGATGTGGTCCTTCTTGGGGCAACTGGAACAGGTAAATCAGCTACAACAGCTTGGCTAATTGAAAAGTTACAAAGACCTACATTAATTATTGAACCAAATAAAACGCTGGCAGCCCAAATCACTAATGAACTAAGAGAAATGCTTCCCAACAATGCTGTTGAGTATTTTGTCTCCTATTACGACTACTACCAACCTGAAGCCTATGTTCCACAAACCGATACTTTTATCGAAAAAGATTCCAGCATTAATGAAGAAGTCGAAAGATTAAGACATAGTGCGACAAGCTCTTTATTGACAAGAAGAG
>CAXBQJ010000023.1:0-9690 GCA_963977775.1 uncultured bacterium | reverse complement strand
TTTTTGATCCTGAGAAAACAACAGGAATAATACTTTTTGGATTTTTGCCAATCGAAGAACTTTTATTTTTTATAATTGTGCCAATCGCTGCACTTTTATCATTTGAAGCTGTTAGATCAATTAAAAAAGAAAAAGTTGGGGGTGAATAAAATTACCTACATTCAAATTGGATTACTTTATTGTTCACTCGCAATATTGCTTGATTTAGTAATTTTAAGAACCAATGCTTTAAAGCTAAGAATGTTCTGGTTAAGTTATGTAATAGTTTTGTTCTTTCAATTTCTAACTAATGGTGTTTTAACAAAATATTTAATTGTCAGATATAACGACTTTGCATTAATCGGGGGAGACTACTCAAATAGAACTCCACCTTTTATTGGAGATGGCAGATTATTTTACGCACCTGTTGAAGATGTGTTTTTTGGATTTTCCATGATTTTGTTTACAGTTTCGATTTGGTTATTCTTAGGTAGAAAGAATATTCAAAAAAATCCAATATCTGGTCCGCCCCCAAAATGGTGGCCCAAGGACCATTGGTACGGAACTAAAAAATAATTATCTAAAGTTTAAATTAATTCCTTGAACATGTCCTGAGCCAAATTCATTTCTTGCATTCAACGCTTTTCGCCAAGCAGGAAGAGCAACCTTTAATCTTTGCAAAGTTGAAACTTTTGCACGTTTTTTAAACACTTCATAGTCAATTTTTTCAACTGCATCTACAATTCCACAATAAAGAATTCTTGCTGCTTCAATACAAGGTCTTGAGGATGGATGTAGAAATTCGATTCCCGACCGTGATTTCTCTTCTAATTCTTTAACTCTTTTTATTTGAAACTTAAGAGCACTTTTGACATTTTCATCTGCAATTCTTTTTTCTAAATATTTTCGATCAACCCCAAATTTTGCCAGCTCTTCTAAAGGAAGATAAATTCTTCCTCTTGTTAGATCTTCTGCAACATCTCTCACAAAATTTGCTAGCTGAAAAGCAATTCCTAAATCTTGGGCTCTTTCGTAGGCAATTTGTGACGTTGGCTCAAGTATGGGCACCATCTGTAAACCGATGACTGCTGCTGAGCCATAAACATATTCATGTAAATCTTTAAAAGTTCTATATTCTCGAACAGTTAGATCCATACGCATTGAATGTAAAAAAGCCTCAAAAAGATCTGTAGGAATTTCCCATCTGTTGACTGTGTCTACAACTGCTTTGCAAATTGGGTCTTCAGATTTACCTTTTTTTAGATCACTTAAAAAAGTTTCACCCCATTTTCCTAGCCAATCAGATTTTTCTTGATCACTTAAGGTGCTTGATAAATCATCGACAATTTCATCGGCATATCTAGCAAATCCATATAGCGCGTGAACATAAGGTCTTTTACCTGGAGGCAATAACAGAGTTGCTAAATAATAAGTTTTTCCGTGTTCTGAATTAAGTTTTCTGCATCGTTCGTATGAATCTTGCATATCCAAATCAAGAATTCCTGCAGATATTAATTCTTTTCGTGACATTTTAATATTTTCTTAACGCTCTAGATTTATATAATTTGTCTTTGCCCAAAATTCTTTCTGCAGCTAATCTTCCACTGATTAAAACCATAGGAACTCCTACGCCAGGTTGTGTTCCAGAACCAGTGAAAACTACATTTTCACCCCACAGATTTCCTGGTCTAAATGGTCCAGTTTGTAGAAAAGTGTGAGCTGAAGCAAATGGAGCACCAAATTTCATACCTTGTTGCTGCCATTCCAATGGTCCAGTTATGTGTTCAACTTCAATATTGGAACCAAAGTTTTCATAACCTCTTTCCTCAAGAACTCTGATCATTTCATCTCGATAACGTGGAGTTTCCTTTTTCCAATCAATGTTTGAATCAGTATTAGGAGTTGGAAACAATACGTAATAAATTTCTTTTCCATTAGGAGCAAGACTTGAATCTGAATAGGTGGTATTTGTGACTAATAAACTTGGATCTTTCATAAATTGTTTACGCTCGATCAAATCATCAAACACTCCTTTCCAATCTCTACCAAAATGGATATTGTGATGTGCAATTTTTTCGTATTTTTTTCTACTTCCAACTAAAAGAACCATCGCAGAAGGAGAGTATTTTAATCTTTTTATAGACCAAGGAACTTTACCTAAAAGATTCTCATATGCCACAGGTAAATCAGGATTAAGCACTACTACATCGGCAGGAATTCTTTCCCCAGTTTTTGTAATAACTGCTTTAGCTCTATTTCCACATAATTCAATTCGACTGACTTCAGTATTGTATTTAAATTCAACTCCGTGTTTTTGAGCAACTTTTGCTAATGCACGTGGCACAGCGTGCATGCCACCTTTAGGAAAGAAGACACCAGCTACTGAATCCATGTAAGCAATTACTCCATATATTGCTAATGCTTGATATGGAGAAAGCCCTGCATACATTGCTTGGAATGAATAAACTCTTTCAGTTCTAAAATCTTTTAAATATTGTCTTGCTTTAGGTGCAAGTTTTCTAAAACCCCCCAAGGCAATTAATTTAGCTAGATTTGGTGTCAATAAATCTAGGGGAGAGTCAATATTTCTATCAATGAAATCTTTCATCTCATATTGATAAAGTTTTGAAACAAAATTTACATATTTTAAATAACCACTTGCTTCTTCAGGTCCAATAACTTCTTTTATTTCTTGTGCCATTCTTTCTGGATTTGCATGAACATCTAATTGTGATCCATCGTGATAGTAAGCGCGATATAAAGGTGAAACTGGTTCTAGTTCTAACCAGTCACTCATATTTTCTCCAACACAATCAAATGCATCGGCAATAAGATCAGGCATTGTTAAAACTGAAGGTCCAGTATCAAAATTAAATCCTTCTTTAACTAATAAACCATTTCTGCCACCTGGAACAGATTCTCTTTCTAATACAGTTACTTTTCTGCCTTTACCAGCAAGTCTTAACGCAGTTGATAAACCAGCTAAACCAGCACCAACAATTACAACGTTTTCACTTGGTCCAGTGACAGTTCTCATTCGTCCAGGAATTAATCGAAGTGGTGAATATGCCATAGTCATACTCTTCTAGAAGTTGCAGCTAATGCCAACTCGGAAAGTGCTTCTTTGGCTTGACTTGTGATTTTTGCCATGGCAAGTGCTTGTTGGGATTTGTGCAAAAGGTTAGAAATCATCGTTTCTACCTCAGCAAGAGCACCAGTTTCTGTGACAATTTGTCGCAAAAGAGCTACATCATCATCTGTTAATAAATTTCCAAAGAGTTTATTTAAAATTTCTTTTTGTGATGCATTAGCTTTTTCAAAAGTCATTTCCATCAAAACAGTTCGTTTACCTTCTCTTAAATCATCTCCTGCAGGTTTTCCAGTTTCTCCTGGATCTCCAAAAACCCCCAACACGTCATCTCTTAGCTGAAAAGCTTCCCCAAGTGGTAATCCATAGTCTGAATAATTCTTTAAAATTTCATCATCATCTTTTGCCATAGCAGCACCTAAGTGAAGTGGTCTTTCAATTGTGTATTTAGCAGATTTGTATCGAATAACATTGAAAGCATTTTCCAATGAGCCTCCACCTCGTGACTGTTCAAAAATATCTAAATATTGTCCAGCCATTAATTCAGTTCTCATTAAGTCATAAATCTTTTTACCGCGCAATAAATCTTGCGCATCAAGACCAGACTTCAACAGCAATTCATCAGCCCAAGATAAAACTAAGTCACCAAGTAAAATTGCTCCACCCATTCCAAATTGTTTGGTTTCTCCCAACCATTTATTTTCTTTATGCATCTTTTCAAATCTTTTGTGAATTGATGGTTTACCTCTTCGAGTATCTGATGCATCCATCACATCATCATGAATTAAAGCGCAAGCTTGCAAAAATTCTAAAGATGTTGCGGCACAAATAATTTCTTGGCTATCTTCGCCACCTGCACCAATGTAGCCCCAATAGCAAAAAGCTGCTCTTAATCTTTTTCCTCCAGATAAAAATTCTTGAGTAAAATCTGCTAATTCATTCAAAGAAGGTGAGACTTTAGTAAGTATTGGTCTTTGTTCAGCAATAAATTCATCAATACATTTTTGAACTCTCGGGCGAATTTCTAATGATTTCATTAATTTATTGACCTCTTATAGTTTTATAAGAAAAAGCCACGATTGAATAAGCCATAAAAATTAAAACTATTACATAACTGGATATGTTTTGTGATAAAAACTGAGCACAAAAAGCCACAAATAGAAATATCCATGAATAAATTAAAAACGGAAATCTAGTGGAGGATCTTTCATTTTTTGCATTTTGTGAACTCAATAGCATAATGCCCAAAAAAATTAAAAAAGTTAAAAGTTGAAATTTTATTGGCGTTAATCCCACTAAAGAAGGTTGATTATTTAAAGTAAGCCACTTGTAATATCCAGCATTAATAAATAAAGATTCTCCTGCAATTAAAATGGCACTAGCAATCAATGAGGCAACAAGTGGTGACATCACTACAGCTCTAGAAATTCTTCTTGCTAAGACTATCCCTAAATATGCACAAGCACTCCAAATTAATGGACTAGTAAAAGGAACATGAAAAAGTTGAAAACCTAACCGATAGGTGTATTGCACATCTCCAAAAATGAAACCAGTTGCAGAATTTATTGCTAAAATTGAAAAACTCAAACCCAAAGAAACCACTAAAAATGTTGCTGCCCAAGCCATACCCCACCAAATAAATGCATGTGCTGAAGTTGCTAAAAATAAAAAAATTAAAATAAAAACACTTAAAGAATCTTTTCTATCTTGAGGAAAAATTGGCCATAATATTGTTCCCAATGTAATCAAACCAAATAACACCCAAGGAATAACTCGAAAGCCAATAGTTGGACCACCAGAATCTCTATGAGGTCCCCGATAAACTCTGATACTCATTTGTTCTCTACTTTGCCGCTATATCACTTGGAATTGCGCCACTTAAATTAACTAATTCATCAAAAGAGGTAGCAAAAACATAATGAGGATGTCCTCCTGCTGCCCATATTTCATTAAATTTTTTAAATGTTTCATCAATTAATATTTTCATTTTTGTGGCATGAGCCAATGGGGGAACACCACCAATGGCATATCCAGTTGCTTCTCTTGTCTTGTCTGCATCAGCTTTACTCACCTTTGAAACATTAAATGCTTTAGCGACTTTATTAGTGTCAACTTTGTTTTCTCCTGATGTTAAAACTAATACTGTTTCTCCATCCGCTTCAAAAACTAAGGATTTCACAATTTGGCCTACTTCAACCCCTAAAGTTGCAGCAGCCTCCTCAGCGGTTCGAGCTGTGTCTTTAGTTTTAACAATCGATCCTTTTACCCCAAGTTCTTGGCAGGCTTTGCGGAATTTAGTTACTGAGGGATGCTCGGTTTCGCTCATTTCTCAAGGGTACGCAAACCCCCATAGTTGACCTTTGTCAGTGGAAGGTGGTTGACTAATCACTATTCGAACACCTGTTCGAATAGTGACTGGAAGCAGGGTATTTTCCCCTAAATACTCCTAAAAACTTTTCAGTCACTTAAAGCCTTAAGTTAAATGGCGATTAGCGACCCCTAGCATCGCCATTTTGCTTAAGAAATTTAGAACCCATCGTTTGGCTTCTTTGTTAAAACTTGCGGGGAAGCTTTTTCTAGCAAGGAAGCCAAACGTCCTATGGGAAAAGTCGTCTTCCTCCGACTTAAAAAATAATTTGAGGAGATATTTTTTAAGTGCATGCCAAAAGAAATTTCACACATTTAAATGTTTCCTCTGCTTACTCACTTCGATTTGGTACAGCATTACCTGAAAAAATAGTTAGTCAAGCAAAACAATTAAATTTTTCAAAAATTGCTTTAACAGATCAAGACACACTTTCAGGGGCTATTAACTTTGTTCAACACTGTTTGACTCAAGAAATAACTCCAATTATTGGGGTTGATTTCAATTTAGGCAGATCAAGAGCATTAGTTCTTGCTCGCGGAAAAAATGGATGGACAGATTTATGCCGTTTAGTTTCAAAAGCTCATGAAAAAGAAAGAGGTAAACCTCAATTAGATGTTTTAGATTTGTGGGAAAAAATGCAAAAAGGAAATCTAGTTACAATTTTAGGAGTTAATTCAGATATTGGACAAAGTGTTTTAAGAAATAGAAATGATTTAGCAAGTAATCTTTTAAATAATTGGCTTTCAAATGTGGATAGAAATGATTTGGTAATAGAGATTGTTGCTCATCCAAATTTACATAAAGTAGTTGATCCTAAATATTCAATTTCTACAGCTGCAAGATTAACAGCTTTTGCAAGAGATAATAGACTAAAAGCAATTTTAACTAATGCAGCAAGATATGTGACAGCAGAGGATGCAATAGTTGCTGAACTACTTGATTCTGTTGAGTCTAAAAAACAACTTAATTTTGATCAAGTTAGACAATTTAGAGGATCAGCATATTTAAAATCAACTCACGATATGTATCAAATTGCTTTTAATATAGGAAAATATCTAAGTAGTTTGGAAGCTGGTCAACTACTTTTGAAATTTAGTGAGCAAATTGCAGACGAATGTAGCCTTAATCCTAAAAAAGATTTAGGGATTGGTTCAATTAATGTTCCTGAAATTGATGTAGTTTTAAATAAATCAAATCTTGATCCAGTTCAAGTTTTATATAACAAATGCCAATCAGGACTAAATAGTTTAGGAGTAAGTACAAAAAATGAATATCAAGATAGATTAAAAAAAGAATTAGAAGTTATTAATAAACTTAATTTTGCAGGTTATTTTTTAACAGTATCTGAAGTTGTTAACTTGACTAAAGAAAAAGGTATAAGAGTTGCAGCTCGAGGATCAGGTGCAGGAAGTTTAGTTAATTATGCTTTAGGAATTTCAGGACTTGATCCAATTAAATATAACTTAATTATGGAAAGATTTTTATCACCTTTAAGAAGTGCTTTACCCGATATTGATATTGATGTTGAATCTGATCGAAGACTTGAAATATATGACGCTATCTATAAAAGGTTTGGGAAAGACCGTGTTGCTTGTATCTCAATGCGCGAAACTTATCGAGTTAGACATGCAATTAGAGATGTTGGTGCTGCACTTGGTTTACCAATAACTGAAATTGATGCTTTTGCTAAAGCTTTTCCTCGAGTAAGTGCCAGAAAAGCAAAAAAAGTATTGCAGGAATTACCAGAGTTAAAGAAGAGTTCATTTGCCAAATTATTTTCGCAAGGTAATTTAGATTTATATTTAGATTTAGTTGAAAAACTTGATTGCTTACCAAGACATTTAGCAATGCATCCTTGCGGAGTTATTTTGTCTGATAAATCTTTGCTTGATAGAACTCCAGTTGAATTTAGTGCTGCAAATTACCCCATGAGTCAGTTTGATAAAGACGATGTTGAATTAATGGGTTTTCTTAAACTAGATATTTTGGGAATTCGCATGCAGTCAGCTATGGCTTATAGCGTTTCAGAAATAAAGAGAATAAATAATCTTGATATCAATTTAGACAAGATAGCACTTGATGATCAAAAAACATTTAGATTAATTCAATCCACAAAAACTTTAGGTTGTTTTCAAATTGAATCTCCTGGCCAAAGAGAACTAATAGGTAAATTTGGCCCTGAAAGTTTTAATGATTTAATAATTGATATTTCTTTATTTAGGCCTGGACCAATCAAATCTGACATGATAACTCCATTTTTAGAAGTAAGGCAAAATAGAAAACCTTATCCTTTTCTTCATGAAAAACTTGACCCGATTTTGCAAGAAACAAGTGGGGTTGTGGTTTTTCATGAGCAAGTAATAAAAATCATTAGCATCATGACAGGTTGTTCTCTTGCTTTAGCTGACGAGAAAAGAAGAGCAATGGGTTTTGAACTTGGTCAAGCAGAAGTAGAGGAATGGTTTATTAAAAGTGCTAAAAAATTAAAATATTCTTTCGATTTAATAAATTACATTTGGGAAATATTAAAAGCATTTGCTTCTTTTGGTTTTTGCAAAGCCCATTCAGCTGCTTTTGCTTTCCCTACATATCAATCGGCTTGGCTTAAAACTCATTTCCCAGCAGCCTTTATCGCTGGAGTATTAACCCATGACCCAGGTATGTATCCTAAAAGACTTATTGCAAATGATGCAAAAAACTTTGGGATAAAGCTACTGCCTTTAGACGTTAATAAATCTGATGAGTGTTATCGAGTAGAAAAAGTTGAAGAAAGAGAGGGAATTAGATTATCTTTTTTAGATGTTAGATCAATTAGTAGAGAAGAAATCAGAAAAATTGTAAAGAATAGACCATATAAAAGCCTAGCTGATTTTTGGCAAAGAGCACAAATTTCAAAAGATGTTACAGAAAATATTATTTTAGCAGGAGGATTTGATAGTTTAATTCCTTCAAATTTAAATCGCCGTGATTTACTTCTCCAACTTTTTGATTTAGAACATAATCTAGGAATTATTAACGACCAACTTGTTTTAGATGTTTCAACAATTGATACAAATATTTCTTCTGGTTTACCTAATTTTACAAAAAGTGAAAATATTTTTAATGAATTAAGAGTTCTGGGACTTGATGCATCTAGTCATCTAGTTGAGTCCTATATTCCTTTTTTCAAAAAACTAGGAGTAACTCCATCTAGAATGCTTTCGAGTTTGACAAGTGGGAAAGAGGTTTTAGTTGCTGGAGTAAAAGTAACAACTCAGACTCCGCCAATTAGAAGTGGAAAAAGAGTTATCTTTTTAACACTTGATGACCCAACTGGGCCAAGTGATGCAGCTTTTTTTGAAGATGCCCAAATAAATTATGCGGCAACTGTTTATAACTCACTTTTACTTGTGGTGAGAGGGAATTTAAGAAAAACTGGCCCACGAGGTCTTTCAATTAGAGCAACTGGATGTTGGGATTTAACCTACTTACACCAGATATATCAAAAGCATGGTCTTTTAGAGGTAAAGAAATTTATTGATTTAAGTTTTAAACCAAAAAATATTAAGTATCAAGTAAAAGCAGGCGGCATGTCTTTAGGAAGAAGAACTTTACTTGAATTAGAAAGCGAGACAATTGAGATATGACGCATCGTCAGATTTTAAAATTACCGCATATTGAATTATCAGGAGATGATTCAAATTCAAATATTTTGCACGTCGATATGGATGCATTTTTTGCCTCCGTTGAATTAAAAGATCGACCAGAGTTAAAAAACACTCCAGTAATAGTGGGCCATAGCGGTGGTAGGGGTGTTGTGACATCTGCAACCTATGAGGCAAGAAAATTTGGCATTCATGCTGCGATGTCGATGAGTGAAGCTTTAAGAAGATGCCCTAAAGCTGTAATTATTGAACCAAATCATGAAAAATATGAAGAAGTTTCACAAAGATTGCAAGAAATTTATTATTCTTTCACCCCGTTAGTTGAACCATTAAGTGTGGATGAAGCTTTTTTAGATGTATCTGGATCAAGAAAGCTAATTGGTTCTCCTATAGAAATAGGTAAAAAGTTAAGAGAAAAGGTTTTTAATCAAGAAAATATAACTTGTTCAGTTGGAATTGCACCTACAAAATTTATTGCCAAACTTGCATCCACGCGAGCAAAACCTGATGGCCTAATCGTGGTAAGTCCAAGTGAAGTTATTGATTTCCTGCATCCTTTACCGGTAGGTGCACTATGGGGCGTAGGAGGAAAAACTGAAGAAGTTTTACAA
>CAXBQJ010000022.1:0-9720 GCA_963977775.1 uncultured bacterium | reverse complement strand
AAAAAATATTGTTCAAACTTGTGCATCAGGTGGCGTTTTAGCAAGTATGTGCGCAACTATTGGTTCACTACAAGTTACTCAATGCTTACAAATTATCACGGGAGTTGGTGATGTTTTGATTGGAGAAGTTCTATCTTATTCCGCTCTTGATACGAATTTTAGAAAAATTAAAATCAATAAGGATCCAAATTGTTTAGTTTGCTCAGAAAATCCCCAAATAACAACCCTTCTTGATTATGAATCACTTTGTGGTCCAGTTCAACCTAGAAAAGATCCAGGGATAAAGGCAAAAGAATTAAAACAAATGTTACAAAAAAGAGAAAAAGGTGAATTAGATTTTGCATTAATTGATATAAGAGAAGAAAGAGAAAAAGAAATAGTTGAAATCAAAGGATCTATTTCAATAAATAAAGATGATATTTATTTAAAAGATGGTCTCAAACTCATTCCCCAAAATAAAGCCATAATTCTTTATTGTCGTTCTGGAAATAGATCAACTGATTTAATGCATTATTTAAAACACAATGGATTTTTAGAAACTAACCATTTAGAAGGCGGGGTTTTAGCTTGGGTAAAAGAAGTTGAAATAAACGAAGCTTCTTACTGATTTTCTCCACAAAAAGACCCTGCAAGTAAGCCTTATAACTTAAGACTCATAGACTATTTATTCGGTTATTCAAAAAGCTGATTAAAAAAGAGATAAGAGAGGTATGGCAAAAGACGGGGCTATTGAACTTGAAGGCACCATTGCAGAAACCCTGCCAAATGCGATGTTCAAAGTTCAACTAGACAACGGCCATATGGTTCTTGCTCATATCAGCGGCAAAATGCGAATGCATTACATCAGAATTTTGCCTGACGATCGCGTAATCGTGGAGTTATCTCCATACGATTTAACTCGCGGTCGGATTGTTTACCGATACAAGTAAAACTATTACTAAAGGAAAGTATGAAAGTACAACCAAGTGTTAAGAAGATTTGCGACAAATGCAAAGTTATTCGTCGACACAAAAAAGTAATGGTTATTTGTGAAAATCCAAGACACAAACAACGTCAAGGATAATTACAAAAACTTGTAACCAGATTACGGTTATCCGTCATCTCAAATTAAATCTTGCCGATTTAAAGAGAACGACACCTCTAGTAATTTCAGAAGCTAGAGACTTACCCAGGGCGGGTAAGAACGATAAACCGTAAAAGACTTCTGAAAAAAAAGAAAAGGAAAAACCGCCCCCTATGGCACGTTTAGCTGGAGTAGATTTACCTAACGACAAGCGCGTTGAGGTAGCTCTTACATATATTTATGGAATTGGAAAAACACGTTCCAACGAAATGTTAAAAGCTGCTGGTGTTAATCCAAACACCAGAGTAAAAGATTTAGGTGAACCTGAATTAGTAAAACTTCGTGATTATCTAGAACAGAATTTCAAAGTTGAAGGTGATCTTCGCCGTGAAGTTTCTGCAGACATCAGAAGAAAAGTAGAAATTGGTTCATATCAAGGAACACGTCATCGTCGTGGACTTCCTGTTCGAGGACAAAGAACTCATACCAATGCAAGAACTCGTAAAGGTCCGCGCAAAACCGTTGCCGGCAAAAAGATTGCAACGAAGTAGAGGGATTTGATTAATGGCTGAAAAAGAAAAGAAAGCAAAACCTGCAGCAGCAAAAAAAGTTCGTAAAAAAACTAAAAAGAATGTTGCTCATGGTCAAGCTCATATCAAATCAACTTTCAATAACACAATTGTTTCAATAACAGATTTGACTGGTGCAGTTATTGCATCATCATCAAGTGGACACGTTGGTTTTAAAGGTTCAAGAAAATCAACACCATTTGCTGCACAACTCGCGGCTGAAGATGCAGCAAAAAAAGCAATGGAACATGGACTTAAAAAAGTCGATGTTTTTGTTAAAGGGCCTGGATCTGGTAGAGAAACAGCTATTAGATCATTACAAGCCTCTGGTCTTGAAGTTGGTTTAATTCAAGATGTCACCCCAGTTCCATTTAACGGTGTTCGTCACCGCAAACGTCGTCGCGTCTAATTAAAAAGATTTAAAGGAGAAAAAAACTTATGGCACGCTACACAGGGGCAGATTGCAAGAGATGCCGCAGAGAAAAAGTAAAACTTTATTTAAAAGGTTCTAAATGTGATTCACCAAAGTGTCCTATGGAGTCACGTCCATTTCCACCAGGACAACATGGAAGAAATCGTGGTAAAGAATCTGAATACTCTTTACAAAAACGTGAAAAACAAAAAGCAGCACGTATTTATGGAGTGTTAGAAAAACAATTCCGTAATTATTACGAAGAAGCTTCACGCAGAACTGGTAAGACTGGTGAAAATCTTCTAGTAATGCTAGAAAGACGTCTCGATAACGTAATTTATCGCGCAGGTTTTGCTAAGAGCCGTGACATGGCCAGACAAATTGTTCGCCATGGACACATCTTGGTAAATGGTAAGAAAGTAAATGTTCCTTCTTATCAAGTTTCACCAACAGACATCATCGAAGTTCGACTTGAATCACGCGAATTAACACCATTCGTTGTGGCAAGAGCCGAATCAGGTGAAAAAACAATTCCAGCATGGCTTGATGTTTCAGCTCAAAACATGCGCGTAATTGTTACGGCATCACCAGTGAGATCACAAATCGACACAGCTGTTCAAGAACAGTTGATTGTTGAGTTGTACTCCAAGTAAAAAGCAATATCCCCGACAAGGGCGTCAAATAGCGGTCGCCTGAAAGGTAAGAAAAAAATATGTTAATAGCACAACGTCCGATACTGGTTGAAGAACCAATTTCAGATACTCGCGCAAGATACATTCTCGAGCCACTAGAACCAGGTTTTGGTTATACGCTTGGAAATTCATTACGCAGAACTTTACTTTCCTCAATTCCAGGTGCGGCCATAACCAGCATCAGAATTGATGGCGCATTACATGAATTCACCACTCTTGAGGGAGTCGTGGAAGATGTAACAGAAATCGTATTAAACGTGAAAGACATTGTGGTTTCTTCAGATAATGACGAACCAACAGTTATGTATTTAAAGAAATCAGGACCAGGAGAAGTAACCGCTGGCGATATTTCTGCACCTGCAGGTGTCGAAGTGCATAACCCAAAACATCACATTGCAACACTTAACGGCAAGGGCAAAATTGAAATGGAACTTGTTGTTGAACGTGGTCGCGGTTATGTGACTGCAGTTCAAAACAAAGTTAGTGGAGCAGAAATTGGTCGAATTCCAGTTGACTCAATTTATTCACCAGTTGTAAAAGTAACTTACAAAGTTGAAGCAACTCGTGTGGAACAAAGAACAGACTTTGATCGCTTAGTTATCGAAGTTGAAACCAAACCATCAATGAAACCTTCATATGCAGTGGCATCTGCGGGAAGAACACTAGTTGAATTATTTGGTTTAGCTCACGAACTAAATGTCAATGCTGAAGGTATTGAAATAGGACCAAGCCCAGTTGATGCATATGCATTAGAGCAATTGAATATGCCAATTGAACAACTTGATTTAACAGTTCGTTCCTATAACTGCTTGAAGCGCGAAGGCGTGCACACTGTTGGTGAATTGATCACTAGAAGTGAAGCAGATTTGATGGACGTTAGAAACTTTGGTCAAAAATCAATTGATGAAGTTCACGCCAAACTACAAATGCTTGGTTTGAAATTAAAAGATTCACCAGCAGGCTATGACAGAACCAAAGCAGCAGGCTACATCGAAGAAGGCGATGAAGACAATGTTGCTGAGGATGAAAAGTTTTAGCCAACACCAACGACGCAAAAAGTAGGAGATAAAAATGGCAGCACCAACCCAAGGTACGCGTCTTGGTGGTTCACCAGCACATCAAAAATTGATTTTGGCAAACCTTGCAACTTCACTTTTTGAAAAAGGAAAAATTACAACCACTGAAGCAAAAGCAAAAAAACTTCGCCCTTTTGCAGAAAGAATTATTTCTCAAGCAAAAAGAGGAGATCTTGCTTCAAGAAGACGAGTATTAGCAATTATTAGAAATAAATCTGTGGTGCATTCATTATTCACAGAAATTGGCCCAAGTTTTTCAAAAAGAAATGGTGGTTATTTAAGAATAACCAAACTTGGTCCAAGAAAAGGTGATAATGCACCAATGGCAGTTATCGAATTAGTGGAAGCCTTAGCTGAAAAAGTTGTGGCAGAAGCAGAAGGTGCAACTAAGAGAGCAGTTAAAGAAGAAACAACTGCAGCTGTAGTTGAAAGCGCACCTGAAAAGAAACCTGCAAAAAAGACAGCAAAAAAAGCAGAATCAAAGGAAGCTTAAATAAAGATTTAAGTAGAATTTGAAAATGAAAATTAATGAGCCCGCTTCCAAAAGAAGCGGGCTTTTACGTATTCGCCTAGATATTGCATATGACGGCACAAATTTTTCTGGATTTGGAACCCAACCTCATCATAGAACTGTGCAAGGTGAGTTAAATAAAGTTTTAAAAAAGTTTTTAAGAGTAACAAGTATTAAAACAATTGGAGCTGGCAGAACAGACAAAGGAGTTCACGCTCGCGGACAAGTTGTACATTTTGATGTTTCTGCAAATATTTGGAATCAAATTAAAGATCCAATGTATAAGTTTCGAAGACTTTTACCAATTGATATTCAAGTAAGAAAAGTTTCAATTGTTCCTGAAGATTTTGATGCTAGATATAGCGCATTAACCAGAAGATATTCTTATACAGTTTGTGATTCAAAAGATGGTCTTGATCCATTGAATTCAAGATTTGTCTTAGATTATCGAAAGAAATTAGATGATCATTCGATGAATAAAGCAAGTCAAATGCTCATTGGACTAAATGATTTTTATGCATTTTGTAAAACTAGAGATGGCTCAACAACTATTAGAAATCTCATTAAATTTAAATGGAGCAGAAAAAGCGAATTTGTAACTTGCGAAATTATTGCTGACGCTTTTTGTTATTCCATGGTCAGAGGTCTAGTTGGAGCAATGCTTCAGGTTGGAACAGGTAAGAAAAATGAAACCTGGCCACAAGAAATCATGCTAAAGAGAAAAAAAGTCACAGATTTAAACGTAGTTTCGCCTAAAGCTTTAATTTTGGAAGAAGTAACTTACCCACATCCATCTTTGTATAAATCTCAATATGAATTAACCAGAAGGATGAGATTTCTCGAAGAGTAAAAAAGTGAGCACGATAAGATTTATTCATTCGATTTGAAAAGAGATTACTAAAGTGAACCAAACAAAAATTTGGGTAAATGATGAATTGGTCGATGCCGATAACGCAGTGGTGAGCGTTTTTGATCACGGATTCACTGTTGGTGACGGGGCTTTTGAAACATTAAAGGTCGTCGATAAAAATCCAGTAGCTCTTACTCGTCACATTCAAAGACTTGTTCATTCATTGAAAACTTTAGGAATTGAATTAAATAGTGAAGAAATTCTTAGAAAAGCCGTAAATGAAGTTATTTTTGCTAATGCACATTTAGGCAACACCATGAGAATGAGAATTACTTATACAAGTGGAAAAGGTCCACTTGGTTCTGATCGAACAAAAGAAAACTTTACATTGGTAATAGCTGTTAGCCCTGAATCAATTTGGCCTGAAACAGCAATTGTGGCAACTGTTGATGAACCAAGAAATGATAAAAGTATGTTGGCAGGATCTAAAACTACCTCTTATGCACAAAATGCTGCTGTTTTAGCTATTGCAAAAAATAAAGGTGCTCATGAAGCAATCATGCCTAATACAAAAAATGAATTATGTGAAGGAACAGGTTCAAATATTTTTGTGGTAAAAAATGGAAAAGTATTAACCCCTCCATTAAGTGGTGGTTGTTTAGGTGGAATTACTCGAGCATTAGTTTGTCAATGGTTTGATGTTCAAGAAGTTGATATGCCAATGTCAATATTGAAAGAAGTTGATGAAGCTTTTTTAACTTCTTCAACAAGAGATGTTCAACCAATTTCAAAAATTGATGATCGAATTCTTGCTGCTCCCGGACCTATAAGTTCAAAAATTCGAAAAGAATTTATTGCAAAACTTGCTCAAAATTACGACGCATAAACCTAATTTCTCCTCACAAAATAGCAAAAGACCCTCGAAGCAATACAGCAATCGACTATTGGGTAATCTGGGACTTCGAGCAAGTTTGAAGTGGTAAAACCCCAAACAGAAAAGAAGTGATTTTAGAATGCGCACATTTAGCCCAAAGGCTAGTGAAGTTACACGCCAATGGCACATTCTTGATGCAACCGATGTTCCACTAGGACGAATTGCATCAGTAGCAGCAACTATTTTGCGAGGTAAACACAAACCAATTTTTGCTCCACATGTTGACACTGGAGATTTTGTAATTGTTTTGAATGCTGGGAAAGTTTCTTTATCTGGATCAAAGAAAACTGAAAAGAAAGCATTTTCTTATTCAGGTTTTCCAGGTGGCTTAACAGCAATTGGTTATGACAAGTTATTAGAAAAAAATCCACAACGTGCAATTGAATTAGCTGTAAAGGGAATGCTTCCACACAATAAACTTGGAAATAAATTGATAAAGAAATTAAAAGTTTATGCAGACTCAACTCATCCACATGCGGCACAAAATCCAAAACCTTATGAAATTAAGCAAATCAAACAGGTTGCAAACTAAAAGGAAAATATCTTGAGCGAATCAGAAAACTACGTAACTAGTGAATCCGAAAAAAGTTTTAAGCCATTAAAAACTGGTAAACAAGGTCCATCAGCTGGAACTGGTAGAAGAAAAGAAGCAATTGCAAGAGTAAGAATTGTTCCAGGAAATGGCAAATTTGTAGTTAATGGAAAAGATTTAGCGACTTATTTTCCAAATAAATTACATCAACAATTAGTTAACGACCCATTTAAAGTTTTGGGAATTGAAAAAGCGTATGACGTTATCGCAGAAATCGTCGGTGGCGGTTCAAGTGGTCAAGCAGGAGCTTTAAGACTTGGAATTGCAAGAGCTTTAAATGCTGTAGATGTTGAAGTTAATCGTCCAATTTTGAAAAAAGCAGGTTTCTTAACTCGTGATCCTAGAGTTATTGAACGTAAAAAAGCTGGTTTGAAAAAAGCACGTAAACGCTCGCAATACAGCAAGAGATAAATTTATGGGCCGATTATTCGGCACCGATGGTGTGCGAGGTTCTGCCAATAAAGATTTAACTCCAGAATTAGTTTTTGCACTTGGTAAATCTGCTTCACTTGTTATTGCTCAACAACATGGAAAAGGTAGAGCAAGTGCAGTTGTGGGCAGAGATCCCAGAGCCAGTGGTGAAATGTTGGAGGCTGCATTAATTGCAGGTCTTGCCACAGTTGGTGTTGATGTTTTAAAAGTTGGAGTTTTACCAACTCCTGCTATTGCCTACTTAACCCAGTATTACAAAGCTGATTTAGGAATAGTTTTATCTGCTTCACATAATGTTTTTTCTGATAATGGGGTCAAGTTTTTCTCGAAAGACGGTAAAAAATTACCAGATGAAGTTGAAGATGAAATAGAAAAAAATCTAGATACTAAAGTTCCACACCCAACAGGAAGTGAAGTTGGAAGAGTTAAAGAAATGGCAGATGCTTACGAAGCATACGTTTCACATCTTCTTGAAACTATAAATTTAGGAGCTCTTAAAGGATTAAAAATAGTTGTTGATTGTGCTAACGGGGCAGCAAGTGAAGTTGCACCTGATGTTTATCATCGAGCAGGGGCAGAAGTTATTGCTATTCACAATTCACCTAATGGATTAAATATAAATGAAAACTGTGGTTCTACGCATATGCAATCTTTGATTGATACTGTAAAAAAAGAAAAAGCCGATTTAGGAATTGCTCACGATGGTGATGCCGATAGATGTTTAGCAGTTGATGAATTAGGCAACATAATTGATGGTGATCACATTTTGGCTCTATTAGCCAAAGATTTTAAAGATAATTCGAAGTTAAGTTCTCAAACAGTTGTTTCAACAGTGATGGCAAATCTTGGATTTAAATTTGCTATGAAAGAGCAAGAAATTTCAATCATAGAAACTCAAGTAGGGGATAGATATGTCTTGGAAGCAATGGAAGAAAAAAACTTTGTTTTAGGAGGTGAACAATCAGGACATGTGATTATGCGAAATTATTCAACGACTGGAGACGGTCTTTTAACTGCCCTACATTTAATGAACGCTGTGACAAATCAGAAGAAACCACTTTCAGAACTCTCTAAAATTGTTAAAAAATACCCTCAAATATTGATAAATGTTTCAAACGTTGACAGGGGCAAAATTGGAAATGAAAAATTACAAAATGCAGTCAAGGAAGCAGAGAAACAACTTGGAAATAAAGGTCGAATTTTACTTAGACCAAGTGGCACAGAAGAACTTATTAGAGTGATGGTTGAAGCAGAAACTCAAAACACGGCAGATTCAATTGCAAAACAAATTGCAGAAGTTGTTAAACAGACCTGTTAATTAAGAATAACTTTTTCAAAAGTTTGATAAATTAATTCAACCCAATTATCTGGATTCATTTTGTCAGAATTAATATCGTCGATAATTTTTCCAAGTGTGTAAGCTTGCACAAAAACAGCTATAACTTTTGGATCCATTTCTTTTTTCACAATTCCTTTTTCTTGCGCGGTTGAAAATAATTCAGTTAAGGCTCTTGTTAATCTTTCTTGTGACTCAGAAAGTTGGGCAAGTAGTCTTGGATTATTCCTAGTTAATGCAATAGTTTCTGCACGCTCAAATCTATTTGGAGCTCTTTTAAAACTTTGACTATATGTTGTGTAGTCACGAAGTATATCTAGAATATCTTTTCTAGATTTACCTCTATTCATATGATCTGTCAAAGTATTGATAGTTTCGTCAACCCATTTACTGAATCTTTTTACTCTGACAGTTTCAATTAATTCACTAAAATCTACAAAGTGATGATAAAGAGAACCTTTGGTAATTCCTGATACTTCTAAAACCATGTCGGAAGTTATATTTTCCCAAGGATGAACTTCGACTAAATCCAACACAGTTTGAATTAGCTTTTCTTTTGTAAAGGTTAGGTTTAGGAGAGAGTCAATACCCTCTAGTTCAATCTCATAGTTGTACTGTTCGCCGAACTTTTTAATCTCGTGCCAGAGACCAACGCCAATACACTCTTCTTTATTAATAAATTTATTCGAAGTATTTCCTACTTTAGTAGTAGCAGTATAATCTATAATTAGATCGTTGGGAAGATTGATATAGATATTATTAGAAAATCGAATTATATTATTAGAAGTAAAATCCCCCGCAGTTGTAAAATTATATGAATCTCCACCATATGTTATAGGTGGTCGATTGAAATGAATTTCCGGCATTACATAATCGTCATAATCGGCATTTGGTTTAAATTCCTTAACAATATCTACACAATCGCAGTAATGATGGCATTGGCCAGTAGTTTCGTGTAAAGCTGGTCCAAACAGTGGCGCCGGGCAGTATTCAGAATAATCTGCTAGTGCCATGGGACAATTATGGGGTAGTTGAATTGACATAATACTTCTCCTTAGAAGTTAAACATATTTATTAGGAAGCGTGGCAGAGCTTGGTTTATTGCACCGGTCTTGAAAACCGACGGCTTAGAAATAGGTCCGTGAGTTCGAATCTCACCGCTTCCACCAAATAATTTTATGCCCCGATGACGGAACTGGTATACGTGTTTGACTCAAAATCAAAATTCTGCGGGTTCGACTCCCGCTTGGGGC
>CAXBQJ010000021.1:0-9946 GCA_963977775.1 uncultured bacterium | reverse complement strand
CTAAAGCTTCGCAAGATTTATTTACATCACCTGAATACATTTCAACATCGCCTGCATCTTTTACTTCAATATCTTTTAATGCATCAACTCGAGTAGCTAAATGTGGTCTTGATCCATCATGTGGCAAATAATCGGTCGCTCTGATTGCTGATGGGCCAAGTCTTGCACCTGAACGATAAGAAGTACCACCATCAAATGGTGCACCAATTATTACAACATCACTTTTTTCATAAGTTGATTTGATTTGATAATCACATTCAGGAACTCCCAAAAAAGTAATATTGGGACCAAACATTGCACCGTATCTCATTAGTTTTGCGGAAACCCTAAATTGATTCCACCGTGACTTGGATCAAGCCAACGTGAAGTAATAACTTTTCCTCTTGTGTAGAAATGAACACCTTCAATACCGTGTGCATGGGAGTCACCAAAAAGGGAATTTTTCCATCCACCAAAGGAATAGTAAGCAACTGGAACAGGAATTGGCACATTTACTCCCACCATGCCAACTTCGATTTCATTTTGAAAACGTCTAGCTGCCCCACCATCATTGGTAAAAATTGCTGTTCCATTTCCGTATGGATGTTCATTCACTAATTTCAAAGCATCCTCATAACTTTTAACTCTTACAACACTTAGAACAGGTCCAAAAATTTCATCTGTGTAAATTGACATATTTGTCTTTACGTTGTCAAACAAGGTTGGACCTAACCAATAACCTTCTTTTGCACCATCTGGTTGAACATTTCTTCCATCAACTACAACAGTTGCACCAGATTTAATTCCTGCATCAATATACGAAGCAACTTTGTCTCGATGTGCTTTAGTTACAAGTGGACCCATGTCAGCGTTTTTTGTGCCATCCCCAGTTACAAGTTTGCCCATGCGATCAACAATTCTTTTAATTAATTCATCAGCTACCGGTTCAACTGCCACAACAACAGAAATTGCCATACAACGCTCACCTGCTGAACCAAATCCTGCATTAATTGCAGCATCAGCAGTTAATTCCAAATCAGCATCAGGTAAAACAACCATATGGTTTTTTGCTCCGCCTAATGATTGAACTCTTTTTCCATTTTTAGTTCCATTTTCGTAAACATATTTTGCGATTGGAGTTGAGCCTACGAATGAAACAGCTTTTACTTTTGGATGTTCTAATATTCGATCTACAGCTACTTTATCTCCCTGAATAACATTGAAAACTCCATCAGGTAATCCTGCTTCTTTCCATAAATTGGCTAACCAAATTGCAGCACTTGGATCTTTCTCACTTGGTTTTAAAACAAAAGTATTACCGGAAGCAATTGCAATAGGAAAAAACCACATCGGTACCATTGCTGGAAAATTAAATGGTGTAATTCCTGCTACGACACCTAAAGGTTGACGTATGGAGTAAACATCAACTCCATTACTCACACCTTCACTAAATCCACCTTTTAAAAGATGTGGAATGCCGCATGCAAATTCCACAACTTCTTGACCTCTTGTAACTTCACCTAAAGCATCAGAAATTACTTTTCCATGTTCACTTGTAATAATCTTTGCTAGTTCTTCTTTTTTATCATTTAATAATTCTCGAAATTTAAAAATTATTTGCGCTCTTTTAGTAAGTGAAGTGTCTCGCCAATTAGGAAAAGCTTTGTATGCCGATTCAATTGCCTCATCAATAGTTGCAACGTTTGCAAAATCAACTTCACCAGTTTTTAAACCTGTTGCAGGATTAAAAACTTCTCCTGTTTTATCTGATTTTCCAGACCAACTTTTTCCATTAATCCAATGAGTTATTCGATTCACCATTTACTCTCCCGATCAGTCTGTAAGAAAAGAGTAATCAATTGTTAAAACCAGGACAACGCCAGTCAATTAATCTGAACTAGAAAAGCCTGACACAACCTTGAAATGCTATGAAAAAGATTTAAACGAGTTGATCTGTAAGCCGGGTTCTGTCCTTTTAAAAGGGACAATCATCCATCTAGCGATTGAATCACTTCAACCGTCATGCGATCTACCTGTGAACTCAAACGAGCAGTTCTCAAACGTTCACACAATTGCAATTTCTTGCAATCTCTTGATCTTGCTTCAAAGTGGGGTTTACCTAGCCATTGCAATCACTTGCAATGCTGGTGGTCTCTTACACCACCGTTTCAGCCTTACCAAAATTTCTTTTGGCGGTTTACTTTCTGTTGCACTTTCCCTCGGGTCACCCCGGGTGGATGTTATCCACCACTTTGCTCTGCGAAGCCCGGACTTTCCTCTATCAAAAGATAGCGATTGTCCGATCAACTCGTTTAATTATTAATTCTATCTTGCATGCAATAGATTTAATACATGAGCCAAATTCCCAATTCATTATGGTGGGATTCCTTAACAAAACCCTTGGAATTAAGACCAAAAGTTGAGCAAAACATTGATGTCGATATTGCAATCGTAGGAGCGGGTTTTACAGGACTTTGGACTGCTTACTATTTGTTAAAAAATCAACCTAGTTTAAAAATTGCAATTTTAGAAGCTCAAACTGTTGGATATGGAGCAAGTGGCAGAAATGGTGGTTGGTGTTCTGCATTATTTCCTGTTGGTTTAGAAAAATTAGCGCAACAATCAAATAGAGAAACTGCTATCAAAATGCAAAATGTCATGTTTGAGACCGTTGAAGAAGTTGGAAAAATCATTAAAAATGAAGGATTCGAAGTTGAATGGCAAAAAGGTGGAAGTTTCTCAATTGCAAGAGATGAAATTCAATTAAAAAGAGCAAAAGAGGAATTTAATCATTTTCAAGAATGGGGATTTTCGACTTCAGATTTTTCATTTTTAGATCAAAAAAGTGCTCGAGAAAAAATAAACGCTTCAAATATTTTAGGGTCAACTTTTACGCCACATTGTGCTGCTATAAATCCAGCAAAACTTGTAAGACAATTGGCTTTAAAAATAGAGGAATTGGGAGGTCAAATATATGAAAATTCACAAGTTGTGGATTTTAGTAAAAATAATTTAAAAGTAAATAATTACTCAATATCAACAAATTACATAGTCATAGCTACAGAAGCTTATCGTTCAAATTTCAAAACTTATAAAAGAGCAAGTATTCCAGTTTATTCTTTAATGATTGCAACAGAACCCTTATCTGAAAAAATGTGGGATGAAATTGGCCTAAAAAATCGTGAAACTTTTGCAGACTATAGAAATGTAATTATTTATGGACAAAGAACTTTTGATAATCGATTTGCATTTGGAGGAAGAGGTGCTCCTTATCATTTTGGTTCAAAAATTGATCCAAAATTTGATCAACATCCTAAAACTCACCAAGATTTAATTGAAACGTTAACCGATATTTTTCCTGTAATAAAAGGTACAAAAGTTACCCACACTTGGGGTGGCCCATTAGCTATCGCCAGAGATTGGGCAGCACACGTGACATTTGATAAAAATAAAAATATTTTAAGTGCTGGAGGTTATGTGGGTGACGGTGTTGGAACTTCAAATCTAGCTGGAAGAACAATCTGCGACCTTATTTTAGATAAGCATTCAGATTTAATTAATCTTCCTTGGGTAAATCACAAATCACGAAACTGGGAAATTGAGCCTTTTAGATGGATTGGTGTTAATGGAACCTTGCAGTTGGCAAAAATTGCTGACCAAATTGAAAAAAAATTAAAGAAAGAGACTTTTGTGACTAGTTTATTAAAGAAACTCAGAGGACATTAATACTTTTCTGCGTCAAGTGCGATATTTAATAATTCGTCTGCTAAAAGATTTTCTTCTCGGGGAATCCAAATATATTTAACATTTTTAGATGGGAAAGCAATTTTTGCTTTTTCAGCTAAAATTTTCATGTTTTCGTGCTTAATTTTCCAATTTCCACTCATTTGCTCAACAACTAATTTGCTGTCCATTCTTACTTCTATTTCTGCATCTTTTTCAAATGAAAAACAAAATTCTAGTGCTCTAATTAATCCACTATATTCTGCAACATTATTTGTAGTTACACCAATATATTTTCCTTCTTGAAAAATTATTTCATCATCTTTTTTCACTAAGCAACCATATGCAGCAGGACCTGGATTTCCTCTTGATCCACCATCAGCTTCAATTATTAATTTCAATTTCTCACCAAAATACATCGACAATTGTCACAACGAACTATTTCTTCTTTTGGAGTTTTTTGAATTTGTACAAGCTCTGCTGGAGAAATAGATATTTGACAAGAAGTACAAATATTATTAGCGAAAACTGCAGCACCAATCCCATGTTCTTTTCTTATTTTTTCATACAAATCAATCAATTGTTTATCAATCTCTAATACAATTTTTTCTCTACTCTGAAAAAATGAATTAAGCTCATCATCAATAATTCTTATTTCATCGTTGAGTTTTAGGGATAATGAATCTATTTCTTTATTCAAATCTAATAACATTTTAGTTAATTTTATTTCTTTTTGTTCCAATTCCTCTAATTCTGAAAGAACTTCAAGCTCAACTTCTTCCAATTCTGATTTTTTAAGATTTAAATTGTCGATTTCGTGTTGCAATTGAATTAAATCTTTTGGATTTGTTTGGGTAGAATTGAGATTTTGACTATCTTTTTCGATTCTTTTAGAAATATTTTCAACATCTAATTCTGCTTTATTCACATTCTTCTTTAATTCATTAATTTTAGCTATATTGTCTACTTTGGTAGCTTCTATACCAGGAAGTCTTGCTTTTAATTCTTCAAGTTTAATTTTTGTTGAATTAGTTAATTTTTTTTGTTGATTTGCCATGATATTTCTATCTATAGCCACAAGATCGAGTAATTTATTTTGTGCGTTTTGGGAAAATTCCATTAATCAAATCCTTTACTAAATGTCCATGGATCTGTTGTTTCATTTGAAATTATGATATCTAAATCAAAGTTTTCTTTATGTAAATCTTTCTTTAATATCTGTTGGAAATCATCTAACCACACTCGTTCACTTGCCCAATGTGAAATTGAAATTAAACTAGGACCATTTAATTCAAGGTTATCTAACACTTGATGGTGCTTTAGATCAGCTGTTATGAATACATCTACTCCAAGTTTTCGAACTTGTTCTAACAGACTTGAACCAGAACCTCCACAAACTGCAACTGTTTTAATTATTTTATTTTTATCACCACTTATTTGAATTGCATTTTTATTCAAAGGAATCACCTTAATAATCTTATCTACAAGTTGCGATAAATTTACTGGTTCTTCAATTACTCCCATTCTTCCTAAATTATCTATACCGAAAGATTTGGCATTTTTTAAATTAAATTTTTTCACCAATGAGTCATTTACACCTTCTGATGCAATATCTGCATTGGTGTGAGCTACATATATTGAAATATTTTCTTTCTCAATCTTTTGTTTTAATTTATTTTTATAATTTTTAATATCTTCAACTTCTTCTGGTTCGAGAATAAAGGGATGGTGAGAAATAATCAAATCACATGATTTTTTAATTGCCTCGTCAATAACTTTTGTTGTTATATCAACAGTGAGTAATATTTTATTAATTATATTTTTTTGATTGCCAATAACTAAACCAACAGAATCCCATTCGCTTGCAAGAGATTTTGGATATCTTTTTTCAATAATTTTTGCCAACATAGAAAGTGTTGGATTGTTCACGTGGGCCCAGAGGGACTTGAACCCCCGACATCCGCCTTGTAAGGGCGGCGCTCTAGCCAACTGAGCTATAGGCCCGAAACTATTAAAAATTAAATAATTATTTAACTAGTTCAATCTATCTAAATAGTAGATAATGCTTTTCTGTAGTCTTCAGTGTTACGCACATTTCCAGGTCCTGTCACAACTTTCCATCGAATAACTCCATTTTTATCAATAACAAAAGTTCCTCTAGTTGAAAATCCTAAATCTTCCAGAAACACTCCATATGCCCTGCTTATTTGACCATGTGGCCAGAAATCACTTAACAGTGGTGTTGAAAGATTTTGTTCCTCAGCAAAAATTTTTAAACTTGGCACAGGATCACATGAAATAGAAAGAATTTGGGTTGATTCATTTACAAAATCATTTCTTTCATCTCTAATTGTGCAAAGTTCTTTGGTGCAATTTCCTGTAAAAGCAAATGGGTAAAACATTAAAACTACATTTTTCTGATTTTTATAATCAGATAAATTTATCATTTCCCCAAATTGATTCTTCAAAGAAAAATCAGGTGCTACATCTCCTACTTCAAAACCCATAATTTATAACTTTACTTTTCGACTTTTACTTATCAAACTTGCTACTGCAACTAATGCGAGTGAACCTAAAAACATTAAAGATGCAATCACATTAACTTGTGGCGGAATACCTCTTTGGGCAGCTCCCCAAATATAAATTGGAAAAGTCACTACTCTGCCAGAGTTAAAATTTGTCACAATAAAGTCATCAAAAGAAAGTGAAAAGGACAAAAGTGCAGCAGCCAAAATTCCCGGCAATGCAAGAGGAAAAGTTACTAATCTAAATGTTTGAAATGGAGTGGCGTATAAATCCATCGCTGCTTGCTCTAATCGTGGATCCATACCTGCAAGACGTGCATTTACTACCACCACAACAAAACTTATAGTAAAGGTGATTTGAGCAAGAAGTATTGTCCAAAAACCAAGTGGAATAAAAATATTTAAAAATAGTGCTAATAGTGATGCACCCAAAATTACTTCAGGTGTTGCAAGAGGTAAAAAGACAAACAAGCTTGTAGCTCCTCTTCCCTTATATTTATGCCTTATTAGAGCAAAAGAAATCATCGCACCGATGATTGTGGAAATTATTGTTACTAAAAGCCCAATCTCAACACTTGTAAAAAATGAACGACATATTGTTTGATCTCTACAAATATTAGTCCAAGCATCTAATGAAAATTCATTCCATGACGTATTTTGTCTACCCTTTGGTTTATTAAATGATAATAAAATGATGACCGCTAATGGAAGCATAAGATAAACAAGAATTAATACAGAAAAAACTTGTAAAGTTTTCTCCCTTATAAGCTTAATTATTGTATTCATCAAACTAAGTTATCCGTTCCAGCTTTTCTAATGTAGAAATAAATCATCACTAAAATAATTGCCATAAATGTGAATGAAAGTGCAGAGGCAGTTGGATAATCTCTTAAATCAATAAATTGAGATTGAATCACATTTCCAATCATTTTATTATTAATACTGCCTAAAAGTTCTGCATTTATGTAATCACCAGAAGCTGGAATGAAAGTCAAAAGTGTCCCGCTAACAACTCCAGGAAGAGAAAGGGGCCAAACTACTTTCCAAAACCTTTGTGAAGGTGGTGAATATAAATCTCCTGCTGCTTCAATTAATCTTGGATCGATTTTTTCTAAAGATGTATAAAGCGGCAAAATCATAAATGGCAGAAAGTTATAAACCAAACCTGCAATAACGGCAATAGAAGTATTTAATATTCTTCCCTGAGGTAACAAGCTAAAAGAATTTAAAAAATTAACACACAAGCAATGTGTTGAATTTGCACTTTATTGTGCAGAAGATGCATTTGATTTTAATGATTCTAGAACTCGTACAGCAGCACAAAATTGCATCAATCTAGTACAAAGATGGTTAGTAGATCATGATTCTGTTTCGACAGAAGAATTAAATACTGCTGTAAAACTAATTGAATCTGGTAAATTAACTGAAGCAGAGCAATTAATTGAAAAACAAATTGGTGAACTATTCACACCAATTAATAAGATTCATCGAGATCCAATTAAAACCACAGAAGCTTTGCTTCATGAACGTGGCAAAACTCACGGAGATTTTTCTGTCCACGCGCAAATCACACAAGATCTCAAAAATATCATGAGATCTGCTTATAAAGTTACTCCAGCCTCTGACGTACCTATTAATGCTTGGGCCGGATTGACTAAAACCCAAGCTGAATCGCTCGACATGATCGTGCATAAAATTGGGCGCATCCTTGCCGGCGATGCGGATTTCCGAGATCATTGGGATGATATCGCTGGATATGCGAAGTTGTCGGCGGATCTGTGCTCTAAATGAAACCCCTATTCATCATCGGCGAGGCCTACGGCGAAGCAGAAGATCGAATTAAATCTCCCTTCGTCGGGGCCTCAGGAATGGAACTCCTGAGGCAACTTCATGAAAGTGGAAATATTAGACTTTCCTCGATCGATTGGGACTATATCAATCGATTCTATAAAACGTCAGATCCACATATGTTGGAATCAGTTTGGGAATTGCACCCTGAGATTAAACGAACAAACGTATTCAATCTTCGGCCAGCCAGGAATGATATTGAATATCTGTGTGGAGGAAAATCCGATGGTATTGAGGGTTATCCAGCTTTTATTAAGTCTAAGTATATCCTTGCAAAATACGAATCTGAACTGGACCGACTCGCGCAAGAAATTCTTGCCATAGACCCAAACTTAATTGTCTGCCTTGGTAATACTCCACTTTGGGCTTTAGCCGGGCGCGGAGCGGTTACTAAAATCCGTGGCACCACACTTCTATCCACCCACACCGTCTCCGGTTATAAGCTCCTTCCAACCTACCATCCAACCGCAATCCTTCGTCAATACGAAAACCGCCCGACGGCAATCGCCGATTTTATGAAAGCGAAACGTGAAAATGAATACCCCGAAATCCGCCGCCCGCCCCGAGAAATCTGGATTGAACCATCACTTGAAGATATCAGAACTTTTAATGAACAATTCATTCGAGGCTGCGACTTACTTTCTGTCGACATTGAAACGGCTGGAGACAGAATCACTTGCATTGGATTTGCTCCTTCCCCATCAATTGCAATCGTTATTCCGTTCGATGACGAGCGATCAAAAAGCCGATGCTATTGGGCATCTAGTTCTGATGAAGCTGCGGCTTGGAAGATTGTACGAAGGATCTTGTCTGACAGCAGCATACCCAAACTTCTCCAAAACGGAGTGTACGACATTGCCTTCCTTTGGCGTGCATACGGAATTAAAACAATAAACGCAATCCATGATACGATGCTACTTCAACACGCGTTACAGCCCGAAGCATTAAAAGGCCTCGGTTATCTTGGTTCAATATATTCCGACGAAGGTAGTTGGAAGCATATGCGGAAGAAACATGAGACTGTGAAGAAGGATAATTAAAAATGAAAAAACTAAAATGCAGTTTAACTAATTGTGATCAAATACCTGAGATTAATATGACATGGCTTATTCATATAAATGGTGTTGACAATAAACCACAACGCAATGGCGGCAATTTTTGCGGTTCATGCGCGTCTATGATTTATGAAAAGATAGCGTTAATTCCAAATGTAGTATCTTCTATTATTTGTGCAGACCCAAAATAAAGGATAACTAAAATGGATACCGACACCATCCTCCAACGATGGAACAATTACCGGGCAGGAGAAGCTATTACAAGTGTTAAGATTAAATCTGACATGATAGAAGTATCAAAATACGGTGCGACCATTTCATATAAAGGAAAAATTTCCAAAGGAAATAAATATGTTCGATATTGGCGCTTTGAATCTAAAAAAGGTTATTTTAGATTTATTGCAGATTATTGGGATCATCTCGTGGGAGTTGAGTCTTGAAAATAATTCAAACCCATAATATGGACCCAGAGTCTCTTTCCATATGGGAGCGTGATCAAGTTTACAATGGCCTCGATTGTTGTGTAACCCGCGATGTATTCAACGCCCTTGAACCGCAACTCGATAATAATACTTCTGCGACATATGCTTTCTCCCGTGCCCTTCAAGGCCCTACTCTTGAAATGCGTTGTCGCGGAGTATTAATCGATCAAGAACGTAAGAACCAAGTCATTGATGAATACCAAGACGCAATAGATCGCGTTGAGCACAACCTCGAACGGCTGGTTTTTGAATGCGTAGGTATGCCAAGCTTCAATTGGCGCTCACCTGCGGATTTGAAGAAACTATTCTACGAAGAACTTGCGCTACCTGTGAT
>CAXBQJ010000020.1:0-10067 GCA_963977775.1 uncultured bacterium | reverse complement strand
CTTAACTGGCTCAAGTAATCCAAATGAACAATCTAAAATTTTTCTTGATTGGGGTGTTGGAGCAACGGCAATAACTTGTGGAACAAATGGGGTAATTTTTAGAAATTCACAAGAATTTTTACAAGTTCAACCTTATGAAATTGAATTTGTTGATGGATCAGGTGCTGGTGATGCCTTTACTGCAGGAATGGCTATTGGAATAAGTGAATCTTGGCCATTAGCTGATTCATTAAAATTTGGTGCAGTGCTTGGGGCATCTGTCTGTCAAGGTCTAGGCTGTAATACAACTTTATTTAGTCGAGCAAAAGCTCAAGTTGAAATGCAAAAATTGAAAGTAACAAATTGATATGTCACTAGTGTCCATGTCTTCCCTGCTAAAACATGCTGCCCAAAATAATTATGCAGTTGGTTATTTTGAAAGTTGGGATAGTTATTCATTTGAAGCAATTTTAGAAACAGCAGAAAATGAACAATCCCCCATCATTATGGGTTTTGGTGCCACGATGTTAGAGGATAATTGGCTAAATAAAAATGGAATTTCTTTTTTAGGTGCAAGTGGCAAAATTTTACTTGAAAATGCAAAAGTTCCTGTTGCATTTCTTCTTAATGAAACTCATACTCTTGAACAAGCTTTAAAAGGAATTGAAGTTGGATTTAACACGGTCATGATAGATAGTCATCGCTGGCCAGTTGAGGAAGCAAAAAGAGCGGTAAAAAAGTTAGTTGATGTTGCTCACAAAAATAATGTTGAAGTTGAAGCAGAATTTGGAAGTTTGCCTGATTATCTAGGTGGCGAGATCGTTGATGCTCATTCCTATATGACTGATCCGCAAGAAGCACAAGAATTTGTCAAAGACACTGGAATTGATTGCTTAGCTATCGCAATTGGAAATGTTCACTTGTTAACAAAAGGAAGTGCAAATATAAATATTGAAAGATTAAAAGAAATAAAAAGTAAAGTATCTATTCCTTTAGCAGTGCACGGTGGAACCGGTTTTCCTGACTCCCAAATTAAAGATGCCATATTAAATGGTGTGTCAAAATTTAATGTTGGAACAAGATTAAAAACAGATTTTTTTAATGAAGTTAGAAAATACATCATGAATCTCGAACAAGAGCCTTTTATTCATGACATTGTTGGATCGCATAAAGAAAAGGATTTTCTTGAACAAGGAAAGAAAGCAATCATTAAAAAAGTGACAAGTTTCATGAAACTTTATGGTTCAAGTGGAAAAGCTAAATAATGCCTGAAAGATTAATTAATTTAAATAATTTAGATCAAGACTTACTTTTATCTTTGTTTAAAGATGTGGTTAGGTTAAGAAGGTTTGAAGATAAGGTTTATCAACTTTTTTTAAAGGGTGAACTTCCTGGCACAATTCACCAATACCAAGGACAAGAAGCTGTTGCAGTAGGGGTTTGTAGTGCATTAGATAAACAGGATTGGATTACTTCTACTCATCGTCCACACGGGCATGCAATTGCAAAAGGTATTTCAATGAGATCTGCCATGGCTGAACTATATGGAAAAGAAACCGGTTGCTGCAAAGGTAAAGGCGGATCAATGCATTTAGGAGATCCAGATGTTGGCATGATCCCAGCAATTGCGATTGTGGCCGGTGGAATCAGCATTGTTACCGGAATGGGATTGGCTTTCAAAATGAAAAAAACGAAACAAGTTGCAGCATGTTTTTTTGGCGAAGGTGCAACCAATGAAGGAGCATTTCACGAAGGTTTAAATTTAGCTGCAATTCAAAAATTACCAATTATTTATGTTTGTGAAAATAACATTTACGGTGCATCCACTGCCTATAGCAAAACAACACTTGTTGAAAATGTAGCTGATCGAGTGGGAAGTTATGGAATTAAATCAAAAATAGTAGATGGAATGAATGTTGTAGAGGTTTATTTAGCTATCAAGCATGCAAGAGAAGCAATTTTAAATGGTGAAGGTCCATTTCTCATTGAGGCTAAGACTTATAGATTTGCCGGTCATAGCAGAGGGGATGCAAAAAAATATCGAACTAAGGAAGAAGAAGATTATTGGAGAAACTTAGATCCAATAGATCGTATGAAAGATTCTTTAATTGAAAATAATTTATTAGACGAAGAAGGATTTTCCTTAATAATTAAGAATATTCAAGAAGAAATCGATGATGCAGTGCTTTTTGCTCAACAATCTAATTTTCCAAAAGCTGAGGAAGCATTTTTAGATGCTTACGCCTCAGAAATGACTTCTCCAACAGAGGTGCAAAGTTAATGGCAACTAGAAAAATGGGTATTGGGGAAGCAATCAGAGAAGCAATTGCTGAGGAAATGCAACGAGATCCAAATGTATTTTTAATTGGTGAAGATATTGGAATTCCTGGAGGATTTGGTGGAGCTTTCGGAGTCTATTTGGGTTTACCTGAAAAATTTGGTCACGAAAGAATTATTGATACTCCAATAAGTGAAAAAGCAATACTTGGAACTGCAGTTGGTGCAGCTTTAATGGGTATGAGGCCCATACCGGATTTACAATATTCAGATTTTATTTTTGAGTGTATGGATGAAGTTGTTAATCAAGCAGCAAAAATGAGATATATGTCAGGTGGAAAACTTAAAGTTCCACTAGTTCTTCGCTGTCCCGTAGGAACTGCTAATCGTGGTGCACAACATGGTCAATCTCCAGAAAGTTATTTCATTCACGTTCCAGGTTTAAAAGTTGTTTGTCCCTCTGATGCATATGTTGCAAAAGGAATTATTAAAAGTGCTGTGCGAGATGACGATCCTGTAATCGTTTTTGAACATAAATTACTTTACGGGAGCAAAGGAAGAGAATCTGCTGGCGGAATGGATTTAACCGCTGAAGTTCCTGAAGAAGAATACCTTTTCCCCATCGGCAAAGCATTAAAAAAACGTGAAGGAAATTCGCTAACAATTATTGCCACACATTTAACTCTTTACCGATGCTTAGCTGCTGCAGAAGAATTGAAACTTGAAGGAATTGAATGCGAAATAATAGATCCAGTATCTTTACTTCCTCTTGATACTAAAACAATTTATGAATCAGTCAATAAAACAGGAAAAGCTTTAATTGCACACGAAGATACTTTCACAGGGGGCTGGGGAGCAGAAGTAGCAGCACTTATCTCACAAAATTGTTTTAATAAATTAAAAGCTCCAGTTCAAAGAATTGCAGCTTATGATGTTCCACTACCTGTAACTCCAATTCTTGAGCAATCAGTCGTGCCAAGTATCGAAAGAATTAAAGATAAAATAAGACAATTAAATAAATTGGAGTTACGCTAAATGGCACACGAAATTAGACTTCCCGCTCTTGGACAAACCGCAGATGAAATGGAAATAATTTCTTGGCATAAACAAGTGGGCGACAAAATCAGCATTGCTGAACCCTTGCTTCTTGTGGAAACTGACAAAGCCCAAGTTGATGTTGAATCACCAGAAGAAGGAATAGTATTAAAAATTTTAGCTGAACCAGGTGCGGTGTTAAATACTGGAGATTTAGTTGCTTATGTTGGAAATGAAGGCGAAATAATTTAATGCTTGACAAAAAAACTATAAAACAAAAACAAGATTGGGCTTTTCAAGAATTCAAAAATGCAGGAATAATTCTTAGCGAAGAAGAAAGAAATCAAATAGAAGTTTCAGATTTTGGACTTTCAAATTTAGAAAAAATTGGAATTCAATTATTAGTTTATGTAAATACTGATCGAGTCTGCGCTAAAGAAATAGTTATGACTGCATTCCAAGTTTGTCCAGAACACAAACATGTTTCAGTAAGTGGAAATCCGGGTAAAGAAGAGACTTTCCGATGCCGAAAAGGAACTGTTTTCTTATACGTTGAAGGTGATCCAACGCCAAGCCCACAAGCTAATCCCCCAGATAAAGACCAAAACATTTACACGGTTTGGCACGAGATTGTTTTGAAACCAGGTCAACAACACACAATATTTCCTGACACCAAGCACTGGTTTCAAGCTGGAGAAGAAGGCGCAATAGTCACTGAATTTTCAACCAGAAGTACTGATGAATACGACGTCTTCACAGATAAAAGAATTAAACGAATTACAGAAATCGTCGAATAATATTTATTCTTTCTATTTAATCATTTACTTTATGTAGTAGCGTCTTTGTCGTGAGCCAAGATCCATACCTTTTAGCAAATCAAGCAGCACAAAAATTAACAGAAATTACTAAAGTCTCATCTCATGATGTTTTAGTCGTCCTTGGTTCAGGTTGGACTCCAGCAGCTGATGCTCTCGGAAAAACAGATTTTGAAATCAATGTGGATTTACTTCCTGGTTTTTCTCCACCTGCTGTTGCAGGTCATAGTGGCAAATTAAGAAGTACAAAAATTGGAAATAAACAAGTTTTAATACAAATGGGTAGAACTCATTATTACGAAGGAAAAGGTGTTGATTCAGTTGTTCATGCTGTGCGAACTGCAATTTCTCATGGAGTAAAAACTGTAATCCTTACTAATGCTTGTGGAGGATTACATCTTGAATGGAAACCTGGTACTCCAGTTTTAATCAAAGATCACATCAATCTGACAGGAGCAACGCCTTTAAAAGGTGCAAAATTTATAGATTTAAGTGAAGTTTATTCAAAAAATTTAAGAGAAATTGCTAAAACTATTGATCCTGATTTACAAGAAGGTGTTTATGTTCAATTTCACGGACCACAATACGAAACACCAGCTGAAGTTTTAATGGCAAAAAAAATTGGTGGAGATATGGTTGGCATGTCAACGTCATTAGAAGCTATCGCCGCAAGAGAAAAAGGTGCTCAAGTTTTAGGAATTTCATTAGTGACAAATCCTGGAGCAGGTTTAACTAATGAAAAACTTAATCACGAAGAAGTTTTAGCTGCTGGTCTTGCTTCTGCAACTAGGATGGGTGAATTGTTGAAGAAAGTAATCGAAAAGATTTGAATGTCTGAATTAATAAATATTGCCTCAACCTGGGCAAAGCATGATCCTGACCCAAATACTAAAAATGAAATACTTCAATTAATTTCAACAAACAACATAAACAAATTACAAGAAATATTCTCAGGTGATCTTGAATTTGGAACTGCTGGACTCAGGGCAGAAATTGGTCCAGGACAATCAAGAATGAATCGAGCCGTTGTAATTCGAGCAACTTTTGGATTATGCCAATATTTAAAAAATAAATATCCTAATAAAAAACCAAAATTAGTTGTAGCAAATGACGCAAGACACCTTTCAGATCAATTTGCTCAAGATGTTTGTGAAGTTGCAAGTGCACAAGGACTTGAAGTTTATAAGCTTCCCTCTCAAATCCCCACACCAGTTTTAGCATTTAGTGTTCGTCATTTAAAAGCAGAAGCTGGAGTGATGATTACTGCATCTCATAATCCTCCACTTGATAATGGTTACAAAGTTTATGATGAATTTGGAGCAGGAATTATTCCTCCGATGGATAAAGAAATTGCAAAACTCATAAAAGAAGCACCTTTTGCAGATGAAATAGAAATGCAAAAAAATTGGTTCGATATAAATTTGATAGAAGAATATTGTGACAGAGTTTCAAAAATAGTTACAAATAAATATGCAAATATTAAAGTTGCCTATACCCCGTTACATGGGGTTGGACAAGAAACTTTTAATAAATGTTTAAATAAGATAGGTTTTGAAAAATCTTTCAATGTTTTGCAACAAACAAAACCAGATCCAAATTTCCCAACAGTGTCTTTTCCAAATCCCGAAGAACCAGGCGCTATGGATTTGCTTCTTGATTTAGCTAAAAAAGAGAATGTTGATTTAGCAATTGCAAACGATCCAGATGCAGATAGATGCGCAATCGCCATTCCATCTGAAAATGGATTCTTAGTTTTATCTGGTGATGAAATTGGTTTTTTGCTCACTTGGTGGTTAATTGAAAAAAACAGGAATTTAGCTAAAGGCAAAATTGCAGTTTCAATCGTTTCATCATCACTTTCTCCAAAAATGGCAAAAGCAAATAATCTGCAGGGATTAACTACCTTAACTGGAGTTAAGTGGATGGGTCACATTGAAAATTTAATTTTTGGATATGAAGAGGCTATTGGTTACTGCGTTGATCCTGAATTTGTAAGAGATAAAGATGGAATTGCTACTGCAATTATTTTGATTGAACTTTTTTCATATCTGAAGAGTAAAAATTTACAAGCTAAAGATATTTTGGCAAGTATCTATGCTGAATTTGGAGTACATAAAACAAAGCAAGTAAGTTTTAGATTTGATTCAGTTAAAAAAGCACAAGATATTACTGAAAAATTAATCAATCAAAATCCTAAAAATGTTGGAAATTTCCAAGTAATAAAAGTTGAGGATATGAAAAATGGAATTGATAATCTTCCCTCAACTTCAGGAGTGAGATTAACTCTTAAAAATGCTCGAATAATTGTTAGACCAAGTGGAACCGAACCAAAACTAAAATGCTATTTAGAAGTATTCACAAATCCTGGAAATGTTGACGAAAATCTAGGAATTGCAGAAAAACAAATTAATTTACTTGCTCAAGCAGCAAAGGAACTGCTGAGTAGTTTTTAAAGTTTTTAGTCATTGATACGCTTATCCCGTGAGCACAAATTTTATTTCCACTCTCCCACCTTTATTAATTGATGCTACAAAAAATGATTTTGAACTTAAAAAATTTCTTAACGGTCTGCCTGGTGTAGACAAAGTTGGATTGGAAGAACGTAGCGCCAAACTTTCCATAAGATCGATTAAAACTTCAACGAAAAAAGAAGGTATAGATCTTGCAATAAAAATGATAGATTTAACAACTTTGGAGGGAATGGATACTAAAGGAAAAGTTAAATCATTATGCGCTAAAGCCAAAAGACCTGATCCGCTTGATCCAAATGTGCCAAGTGTCGCTGCGGTCTGTGTTTATAGCGATTTAGTTTCTATTGCCAAAGAAAATTTAACAGGCACAAATATTAAAGTTGCTGCAGTTGCTACAGGTTTTCCCGCAGGAAGAGTTTCACTTGCCGCAAAATTACAAGATACTAAAGATGCCTTATCTCAAGGCGCTGATGAAATTGACATGGTAATTGATCGTGGAGCATTTCATGAAGGAAGATATTTCGATATTTTTGAACAAATAGTCACGATAAAAGAACTTTGTAATCAAGTTCATCTAAAAGTAATTCTTGAAACTGGCGAATTAAAAACATATGACAATATAAAAAAGGCTTCCTGGATTGCGATGTTGGCTGGAGCTGATTTCATCAAAACTTCTACCGGGAAAATACAGCCTGCGGCAACACTTCCTGTAACACTTGTCATGTTGCAAGCAATAAATGATTTTGAAAGAAAAACTGGCAAATTAGTTGGCATGAAACCTGCTGGTGGGATTAAAACAACTAAAGATGCCATGAAATATCTTGTTACGGTTAAAGAAACTTTGGGTGATCGTTGGCTAAATCCAGACTTATTTAGATTTGGAGCTTCAAGTCTTTTAAATGATTTATTAATGCAAAGAAACAGAATGAAAAACGGTGCTTATTCTGGCCCAGATTATGTGACGGTTGACTAATGGTCTTTGAATATGCTCCAGCATTAGAATCTACAAAAATTCTTAATCTAAAAAGTAATTATCAATTATTTATTGGTGGAAAATTTGTTAAATCAAATGGTGGTAAAAGCTATAAAACTATAAATCCTGCTACTGAAGAAAATCTTGCAGAAATTATTGAAGCAAGTGAAAAAGACGTTGATTTGGCGGTAAAAAGTGCGAGAAAAGCATTTAAATCTTGGTCTAAATTAACTGGTGCACAACGTGGTAAATACTTATTTCGTTTAGCAAGAATTATTCAAGAAAGATCTCGTGAATTAGCAGTTTTAGAATCTTTAAATAATGGAAAACCAATTAGAGAAAGTAGAGATATTGATCTGCCATTAGTTGCAGCACATTTTTTCCATTACGCAGGATGGGCCGATAAATTAGATTTTGCCGGACTAGGAAAAAATCCCCAACCACTTGGAGTGGCAGGACAAATAATTCCTTGGAATTTTCCCCTATTAATGCTGGCATGGAAAATTGCACCTGCACTTGCCACTGGAAATACCGTGGTCTTAAAACCTGCTGAAACTACTCCTTTGACAGCTCTTTTATTTGCCGAAATTTGTCAGCAAGCAGAACTTCCTGATGGTGTTGTAAACATTATTACTGGCGCAGGAGAAACTGGTAAATATTTAGTAAACCACGATGACGTGGACAAAATCGCATTTACTGGCTCAACTGAAATTGGCAGATTAATAGCGCAAAGTGTTGCTGGTACAAATAAAAAAGTAACTCTTGAGCTTGGTGGAAAAGCTGCAAATATTGTTTTTGATGATGCAGCTTTGGATCAGGCAGTAGAAGGTGTAGTTAATGGAATCTTTTTTAATCAAGGACATGTGTGTTGTGCAGGTTCAAGACTTTTATTGCAGGAATCTATCTCTGATAATTTTCTAGATTTGCTTTATCAAAGAATGAAAACTTTAAGATTAGGTGATCCTCTCGATAAAAATACGGACGTAGGTGCCATAAATTCTGCCAATCAATTAACAAAAATAAAGGAATTAGCTGAATCAGGAAAAAATGAAGGTGCGCAAATGTGGTCTGCGCCATGTGAATTGCCAAATAAAGGTTTTTGGTTTGCACCAACTGTTTTTACAAATGTTTCTCTTTCCCACAGAATTGCTAGAGAAGAAATATTTGGCCCCGTTTTAAGTGTGCTAACTTTCAGAACACCTGACGAAGCAATTGAAAAAGCAAATAACACTTCCTTTGGTTTAAGTGCAGGAATTTGGACAGAGAAAGGTTCAAGAATTTTAGAAGTAGCTCACAAATTAAAAGCAGGAGTGATTTGGGCAAACACATTCAATAAGTTTGACGCGACAAGTCCATTCGGTGGTTACAAAGAATCAGGATATGGACGCGAGGGCGGCAGACATGGTCTTGCTCCATATTTGAAAGCAGGCAAATAGTGGCAAATCTTGAAATAAAAAGAACCGCCAAATTATTTATTGGTGGTGCATTTCCACGCTCTGAATCAGGTCGAAGTTATGAAGTATTTGATAAAAATAAAAACTTTGTAGCAAATGTTGCACAAGCTTCTAGAAAAGATGCTCGCGATGCTGTTGTAGCAGCAAGAAGTGCATTTACTAAATGGTCAGAAGCAACTGCATACAACAGAGGACAGGTGCTCTATCGAGTCTCTGAAATCATGCAAGGAAGATTTGAACAATTTGTCGAGGAATTATCTTTATGGAATAAAAATCAGAAACAAGTTCAAAAAGAAGTTGAAGAATCTATAAACAAGATGGTTTGGTTTGCTGGTTGGACTGACAAATTAGCAATGGTTACAGGATCAAGTAATCCGGTTGCAGGACCATTCTTTGATTTTTCAATACCAGAACCAACTGGCGTTGTTGCATCAATTGCGTCTCAGAAATCTTCACTTTTAGGTTTAGTTGAAGCTATCGGTTCAGTTATTTTAAGTGGAAACACAATAGTTGTTATTTCCTCCAAAAATGAACCAATGCCTGCAGTTTCTTTGTCTGAAGTTTTAGCAACAAGTGATATTCCAGCAGGTGTAGTAAACATTCTTACTGGTGATTACACCGAAATAGCACCTTGGCTTGCTAGTCACCAAGATGTGAATGCAATTGATTTAAGTGGAGTTGATGATAAAAAATTAGCTATAGAATTAGAAAAAGAAGCAGCAATTAACCTTAAAAGAGTATTAAGGCCAAATAATAAATTAAATGATTTTGAAAGAATTAAAACATTTTTAGAGACAAAAACTGTATGGCATCCACGAGGATTTTAAAAAACGATATCTAGTTCATTAGCTATTTTCGCATAATTTGGTTTTATAGTTTCATTAATAAGTTTTAATCTTTGATCAAAAGGAATAAAAGCGCTCTTCATAGCGTTAACACTTAGCCATTGCAATTGTTTTAAGCTAAATCCAAGCTCATTTACCAAAAGGCTCATCTCTTTTGACATTGAAGTATCAGACATTAAGCGATTATCTGTATTTACGGTTGCTCTAAATCCCAATTT
>CAXBQJ010000019.1:0-10167 GCA_963977775.1 uncultured bacterium | reverse complement strand
AAAGAAAAGTACACTAAAGCGTGCAGCCTCCCGCAAAACGGCTCCCGTTAAAAAGCCAACTCCCCCTGCAAAAGTTCAACCAGCCAAGAAGGCAAAATCAACCAAATCTGTAAAAGCTTCTGCACCGAAAAAGAAGTCAGGCTCCGCATCAACTCCTCCCAAAAAGCCGAAGAAAAAATAACCGAAGAAATGAAAAAATTAGGACAATTAGCTGCAGATGACAGAAAAGCACTTGGACAAAAAATTAATAAAGCCAAGGAGCAGATTCAGGAATTACTGGATAAAAAAAGCAAGATTCTAGAGGAAAAAGAATTAAATAAGGATAAATTAGAAAAATTAATTGTAAGTTTAATAAGTGATGATTCAAAATTGCAGAAAATGTCCAATAACGCCAAAAGTTTTGCTCAGACAAATGCTGCTCAAATTCTTGCCGACAAAGCCATAGAACTTGTCAAATAGGATAAAAACAATATGACTAATCAAGAAATTAAAGAACTTGGCAAAGTTCATATTTTAGGAATTGGTGGAGCTGGCATGTCAGGAATAGCCAGACTTCTTGTAGCTCAAGGTGTTGAAGTAAGCGGCACAGATGCAAAAGAATCGCGCAGAGTAGAAGCTTTAAGAAAAATTGGGGTAAAAATATTTATCGGACATAAACCTGAAAATATAAACGGAGTTGATTCAGTAATTCATTCAACCGCGATTAAAGATAATAATACTGAATTAATTGCAGCCAATATTAAGAATTTAAAGATATTAAAAAGAAGCGATGCACTTGGCATATTAACTAGGCAGTTTGAAACCATTGCAGTTTCTGGCACTCACGGTAAAACTACAACAACTTCAATGGTCACAGTTGCTTTACAGTCTTGTGGTGAGGATCCAACATTTGCAATTGGAAGTGAACTTTCAGAAACAGGTTCAAATGCACATTTAGGTGAAAGTAAATTTTTTGTTGTTGAAGCTGATGAATCTGATGGATCATTTTTACACCTTTCACCCAAAATTGTCGTGGTGACAAATGTTGAACCAGATCATTTGGATTATTGGAAAACTTTTGAAAAAATTGAAGAAGCATTTCTTGAATTTTCCTCCTCAACTAAATTGCGTAACGGATTTGCAGTTATTTGTAACGATGACAATGGTGCAAAAAAATTAATTGCAAATGCTAAATCAAGTGGAGTAAATGTTATAACATACGGAATAAGTGATGGTTCAGATTTAAAAATTTCTAATTTAAAACTTGGTATTCCTGGTCCAACTTTTAATGTTAATTTTAGGGGCAGAGATCTTGGTGAAATGACCTTAAAAGTTTTAGGCACTCATAACGCTTTAAACGCTTCAGCAGCTCTTGCAGTTGGACTTGAATTGGGATTTGATTTTGCTCAGCTAAAAAATGGTATTGCAAATTTTTCAGGAACAAGAAGAAGATTTGAATACAGAGGAATGGCAAACAATATAAGAGTTTATGACGATTACGCTCATCATCCAACTGAAATTACTGCCACTTTAAAAGCTGCGCGTGATGTTGTTGCCGGTGGAAAAATAGTTGTTGCATTTCAAGCACATCACTACTATCGGACCGCATTGTTTAACAAAGAATTTGGTCAAGCACTTGCTTTGGCAGATGAAGTAGTTGTTTTAGAGGTTTTTGCACCAGGAGAAGAAGCTATTCCAGGTGCTAGCGGACAAACAATGGCTTCATTAGTTCCACTTCCTAAAAATCAAGTAATTTTTGAGCCATCTTGGTCAAAAGTAGCTCAACATCTTGTAGATAGAGCAAAACCAAACGACATCATCATGACACTTGGCGCAGGAGATATTGGATTATTAGCCCCTGAAGTACTTAACCTTTTAGAATCCAAATCGAAATCGTGATTAAGCGTCACATTAAGCGAAGAATTGTTTTTGGTCTATTAGTTTTAGTAGCAGTTGGTGCAACACTTATTTATATTGGTTGGTTTTCTAATTTACTTATAGTAAAAAAAATTGAAGTAAGAGGAAACAGCGAAGTTACAACTGAAAATATTATTCAAGAAGCACAAGTGCCGTTAAATATTCAATTATTAAGAGTAAATACAAAAGATGTGATCGGCAAAATTAACACGATAAATCAAGTTGCTGGGGTAGATGTAAGAAGAGGATGGCCTGAAACTTTAGTAATTGAGGTGAGAGAAAGAATTCCTTTAGCAATTACAGATATACCTGAAGGCAGATTTATGGTTGATGAAACGGGAATGGCTTATCTTCCAGTTAAACCAGATATTAATTTGCCTTTAATTTTAGGAGTCGATAATCCAAGTAGGGCATTAGGAATAAAAGCTTGGCAAACTTTTCCTGATTGGTTAAAAGCTGAAACAGTTTCTACAACAGTTGAAAATACCGAAACAATAACTTTTTTGTTAACAAGTGGTAGAAAAGTTATTTGGGGAAATATCGATAAATCTGAACAAAAAGCTGCAGTTTTAAAGGTATTACGCAGGATGGCTGGATCTATTTACGATGTTTCAACACCTGAAGTGCCTGTAATTAAACCTTAAAAATCACTGGTTGCTACGTATTTGATTTCCAAATATTCATCGATACCTTCATAGCCACCTTCACGTCCTAAACCTGATTGTTTTACTCCACCAAATGGCGCTGAAGGATCTGAAACAAGACCGCGATTAAGTCCAATCATTCCTACTTGTAATTGTTCGCAAACTTTTAATCCTCGAGATAAATTTTTGGTGTAAACATAACCCGCAAGGCCATATTCACTCTTGTTTGAAATATTTAAAGCTTCAAATTCATCTTTTACTTTTACAACAGCAACAACTGGTCCAAATACTTCTTCTTTAACAATTCGAGCTTCAGGTGAAACATTTCCTAATACTGTTGCAGGAAAATAGCAACCTGGACCTTGAGTTACCGAACCTCCCACAAGTTGAGTGGCACCTTTTTGCACGGCATCTTCAACTAATTCTCCAACTGAACTAACAGCTTTTCTATTAACTAACGGGGCAAGAGTTGTTTCTGTATTTGCTCCATGACCAACTTTTAAGGCACCCATTCTCTTTGAAAGTTTTTCAACGAATTCATCGTGAACTTTATCTTGAACAAAAAATCTATTTGCTGCAGTACAGGCTTGCCCACCATTTCTCATTTTTGCAAGCATTGCTCCATCAATCGCGGCATCTATATCTGCATCATCTAAAACTATAAAAGGCGCATTACCGCCTAATTCCATTGAGCAATTTAAAACTCTTTGAGAAGCTTTTTCTAATAACATTTTTCCAATTCCGGTGGATCCGGTAAATGAAAGTTTTCCAACTCTTTCGTCACTTAACGCAGCATCAGTTAATGGTCCAGGTTTATTAGTTTGTAAAACAGAAACTGTTCCTGGTAATGCACCGGCTTCAAGCATTATCTTGCTTATAGCTAATGCAGTAAGTGGTGTTTCTGAAGCAGGTTTTAATACCGCAGCACATCCTGCTGCCAATGCTGCTCCTACTTTTCTTGTGTACATTGCTGCTGGAAAATTCCATGGTGTTATTAGAAACGCAATTCCAATTGGTTGTTTGTAGGTGAGAATTTTATTTGCTCCACTTGGTGCAATTCTTACTGAACCATCAATTCTGACTGCCTCTTCTGAAAACCATCTAAAAAATTCTGCGGCATAAAGTACTTCTGCTTTTGAATCAGCCAACGTTTTTCCATTTTCTAAGGACATAAGAAGAGCTAAGTCATCTGCTTGACTAATCATGAGTTCAAAAGTTTTTCTTAAAACTTCACCTCTAACTCGGGGTGCGGTCTTGGACCATTTCTCTTGAGCCACTACTGCAAGTTCGAGTGCTTTATTTAAATCTTTAACTCCTGCATTTGCTACTTGGGTAAGTAATTCTCCATTGGCAGGATCAAGCACGTTGAACTTTTCATTCTCACCATCAACAAATTTGTCACCTATCAAGAGTCCAGTTGGTACTTTTTCTAAAAGTTTCTTGGTTGCATCAATATTTGGGTTAGCAACGTGAGTTGGAACTTGCATTACTTGTGTGCTCATGAATTAATCCAATCATTAACAAACTTAAAAGAAAAATTAGGGGTTAATTTAGAAAGGGATTTCTTCATCGTTTTCAGTTTGTTCCAATAAAGAAGCCGATAATCCTAATGCTTTGGCGACTCTTTGTTCGTCTGAAAGTGAACTAGATTTACTTACTTCGATAATTTCTCCAGTTTTTAAATCTACCTGTAAACCATCAATTTCAGCTTTTACTTGGGAAGAATTTGCGAATTCACAAAAATCTTTTACTACACACCAATTACAAGGTGGGTTGGAAGAAGGTGCAAACAATGTGTCACTTGCCCAATGGTCAACTTGCTCTGCCAAAGTTGACCATGATTTGTTTAGAACTTGAGTATCCTCTAAATCCCAACTTAAAATTTGCACATTATTTGGAGTAATTAATTCAAGTTCAACCACGGCATGAGCATAATTTCCAATTTTTTCAATAACTGATTTTGGAACACAGTTTTCATGAACTAAACGAATAGCCAGGGGAAGTTGGGGATAGATTTCAAAATATAAATCTTTGTCAATTTCTTGTTTGGATAGTGATGTTTTAACTTCTCGCCAATGTAATGTTTCATTTTTAACTAATAATAAATCTGGGCGAGTTCCAACTGTAATGTCTGAATCTGTATCAAATGCTTGAATGTTGACTTCGCACATACTCTTTGAATCTGGGGTTAATGGACAAATTGAAATATGTTGCGTTATGTAATCTTTGGTGATGTCAATTTCTTTGTTTGTCCAGGAGAGATAGCTAGAGACTTCACCTGGAATATCACTATTTAAAAGATCTTCTAAACTACATTTTTGATTTCGAGAATGAGCTTTTTCTAGCCAAGAATGAACGAGTAAACCTCTTTGCAAAACAGATGAAGTTGTTTCTTTTTTTGTTCTCAAACCAAGTTCATCTTGCAAAAAATATTGTCTCGGACATTTTCTATAAGTATGAAATTTTGAAGGTGAATATGATTTTGGCCATGGGGCAAAGGCAGTAATTCCTAATAATCCAGGTCTTATAGGAAGGGTTGGGCAAAAGTGATTTGCTTTGCAGCCACGACAATTTTTATTTGGATTTTGGGTTCCACCTTTAACCAATTCTTGTGCAATTGGTAAGGATTTCTTTTCAAAATAATTTCTTGCTTCAGATATTCCTGATTCATATATTAGTGCAACACTTTCATCAAGACATCCAAATTCTCTAATTCTTACTAATTTTAGATTCTCGTTAGCTTTTGAAACTGGTTCCCTTGCAATGTTCCAATTTGATTCAGAATGACTTACCCCATCAATCAAAACTCTTAATGCAGCACCAATTTTTACTTCATTTAAGGAATCTATCCCTGCATTAGAAAATTTTAAAAGTCTTAATTCTCTTACTGTGTTATCAGAATTTGTGACGAAAATTCCCCACACGAACCATTCAACATGCTGATTTTCATCAATATCAAAAGCTTGAATTAACTCTAATTCATCCAGAAATAATCCATTTTTTTCATCTTCTTTTCTGGTTTTTTCAAAAGAATTTAAATAATTGATTAAAGCTTGAAGCGCCCATTTTCTATGAGAATTTTCGACCTTATTTCTGATTTTAGAAATAGAGTCATCTAAAAATTTTTCAGCTAAACTTTCTAGGTCTTCTGAATTATTTTTTAAAAGTCCTTGCGAAATAATGGATAATAAAGATTCCCGAACTATGCCAAGTGGGAATGTCTCAAATTCTGGGTATCTAATGGGAATGTAGCCATCACCAATTTTTGCTGCAGGCCTTGATTTTAAACTGACCAAATCTTTGCAACAAAGATCATTTGTGACCGAAATTTGTGATGCACTTATCCTTAAAAAACCAGCATTAGTTTGCTTAAAACCTGGATTCCAAGATGTATCAATTTTGTATCTCATTAATTTTCTTCTCCAAATGGAAGCATTTCCATGCCAGTTATTTCACTAGTTGGTTTTGTTCTTTCTCTTTTTTCAAGATTTAAACCATTTAGTATTTCGTCTGAGGCACTGCTTCCAGGAGTTGGTGCTTTATTTGTTTTTGCGGGACAAGCTTTAACAAAAGAGCAGGATTTACATGCACTCCCTGGTGAAGCAAGCCAAGAAAGATTTGTCAAAGAACTATCCATTTTTCTTCTAGTAGTAACCAAATGCTGAATTGCTCTATCAAGAGCAGATTTATAGGTAGGTCTTCTTACTCGATCTCTTCCCGGAAGATAAATCAGTTCTACCTCGTTTACTTCAACTCCATTTTCTTTTAAGCCCGCTGCATAAAGCATTACTTGTCGAAGAGAATCTGTTAAATATTGGGAATTAGGCTTTTTACTCGTCTTATAGTCGGTAATTCTTATGACACCATTTCTTGTCATTCGATCAAGACGTCCATAAAGTTTTACAGAATCAAAAATAGCTGTGACAGGTCTTTCTAAATCATCTAAAGAAATTACTAAATCGGCAGGATTTTCAAGTTCAAAATAACCTTTTAAAGACTCAGCACTTTTTTCCTTTAAATTTTCTATGTCAATCTCTGTCAACCAGTTTGAATTTTGATTAATTATGTCTTCACCGTTAGTTCTAAGTAAGTTCCAAGCTGCATCTTTTGTTCTATTTTCTTGTTTGATTTTTAATAAATTTTCCAAAACATTGTGCACTAGAGTTCCAATAATTTGTGGCAAACCCGAAGGTTCTCTCCAACCTGCTACTGATGAAAACCAATAAGCAAGAGAACATCTATCAAAACTTGAAAGTTGACTAGGGGAGACATGATTTGGCAAAGACTTGCCAATATCTAAAACTTGTACCGCTACCTTATTTTCATCACTCATGTTTATGATTATTTAAAAATCATTTACATGGTCTTTACAGCTGCAACAACTTTGGCCAGTGAATCTTTAGCGTCACCAAAAAGTAAAGTGGTTTTGTCATTAAAGAGTAATTCATTTTCAACTCCAGCAAAACCTGGTCTCATTGATCTTTTCATGAAAACAACTTGCTCAGCTTGGTCAGCATTAAGAATTGGCATGCCAAATATAGGTGATGTTGAATCAGTTCTTGCTGAAGGATTCACAACATCGTTTGCCCCCACAACTACTGCCACGCTTGCGTTTGCAAATTCAGAATTAATTTCATCCATTTCTTTTAATTGTTCATAAGGCACATCGGCTTCAGCTAGCAAAACATTCATATGACCTGGCATTCTTCCTGCAACAGGATGAATGGCGTATTCAACTTCAACGCCTTTTGAAATTAATAGATCCACTAATTCTCTTAACGTTTGCTGGGCTTGAGCAACTGCTAGTCCATAACCTGGAACAATAATTACTTTTGATGCATAGGTGAGCATGATTGCAATATCATTTGGTCCTGCACTTTTTACTGGTCTGTCATCTGCACTAGCACTTTGTGAACTTGTAGTTGCAGTAAATGCACCAAATAGTGTTGAGGTTAATGGTCGACCCATTGCTTTAGCCATCAATTGAGTTAATAAAGTTCCTGAAGCACCAACCAGTGTTCCTGCAACAAGTAGTAAAACGTTGTCTAAAACATAACCACTTGCTGCAACAGATAAGCCTGTAAATGCGTTCAGCAAACTAATAACTATTGGGACATCGGCGCCTCCAACTGGTAATACAAATAAAATTCCTAAAATTAATGACAAAACCACAAGAGCCCATAAAGCCCAATTAACTGGATTAATTAATAGATAAATAGACATAAATAAAGTAGAAAAGGCCACTCCGATTGTGATAAATCTTCCCATTGGTAACACCACTGGTCGAGAAGTCATTAATTCCTGAAGTTTTAGAAAAGTAACGATTGAACCTGTGAATGATACTGATCCGATCACAACTGTGAAAACAGTGGCAAAAAGTGCAATAAAACTTTCTTCTTTACCAACATTAAGAAATTCAATTGCAGAAACAGCCATTGCTGCACCGCCACCAACACCATTAAATAATGCAACCATTTGTGGCATCTGTGTCATTTGAACTTTTCGAGCAGCAACAAAACCAACTAAAGTTCCAAATGCAATTGCTATGAGAATGTAGGTTAGATGTTTTAAATTACTTTCTGCAAAGAAAATAATTGCAACTGCAGCAATTGCTCCAATAGCACCGACTCTATTTCCCAAACGAGCTGTTTTAGGTGAAGATAAAGCTTTCAATGCAAAAATAAACGCTAAAGCAGCTCCTAAATTTGCAAGTTGAGCCCAGATCGGTGTCATTTATTATCACCTGATTTATTTGACTTTTTTGATTTAAATAATTCCAACATTCGATCAGTCACTACAAAACCGCCAACCATATTTATCGTGGCAAGTATGACTGCAAAAATTCCAAGCACTAATTCAAAAGTTGTATCAGCATGACCAGTCACAATGATTGCTCCAACTAAAATAACTCCATGAATTGCATTTGCACCAGACATTAATGGAGTGTGAAGTATTGTGGAAACTTTGGAGACAACTTCAAATCCAACAAAAATACTCAAAATAAAGATCGTTAATAATGCAATTCCAACATCCATTAGATCACCCCTGATTCAATTCTTTATTTACAAATTCATTAACAATTTCTCCATTTATGACTAGAGCACTTCCTGAAATAACTTCATCCGATTTATCTAAATTAATTTTGCCTTCTTTGGCAATAAAACTTAAAAGTGAAATAACATTTCCGGAGTAAAGAAATGAAGCATCAGGAGCCATCGCTGAAGCAATATTTTGTCCACCCCAAATTTTTACTCCGTTAATTTCCACAATTTTTCCTGCCACAGAACCTTCGACATTTCCACCATTTTCTGCCGCCATATCAGCAATAACTGAACCAAATTTCATTCCAGAAATCATTTTTGCAGTGACAAGTCTTGGTGCCACTCTTCCTGGAACTGCTGCAGTTGTAATTAACACATCTGTGGCAGAAATGTAGGGAGTCAATAATTCTTGCTGTAAATTTGTTCTTTCTTGATCCATTTCTTTTGCATAACCACCTGAACCTTCAACTACTGGCAAATCAAGTTCTATAAAAGTTGCTCCAACAGACTTCACTTCATCTTTACTGGCAGTTCTGACGTCATAACCAGAAACAACTGCTCCAAGTTTTTTAGCAGTTGCCATAACTTGTAAGCCTGCAACTCCTGCACCAATTACTAAAACTTTTGAAGGCCTAATTGTTCCAGAAGCAGTCATTACTAAAGGAAACATTCTTGGAAGCAGGGAAGCTGCTGTAAGCATTGTGTGATACCCAGAAACTGTTGCTTGCGATGTTAGAGCATCAGCACTTTGAGCTCTGGAAATTCTAGGTACAAAGTCAAATGATAATAAAGTGGATTTTGTTTTAGAAATCGCAACTATATTTTCTTTATCTCTTTTTGCCTGGGCAAAAGATATACAAATTGTGCCATTCTTCAAATTTTGACAGTGATTTAAATCTAAAGTTCCAACCGAAGCGACAACGTCTGCATTTCTTATTTCTGAAGCGATATCTGAAACTATTTTTGCTCCATTTGATTCATAGTCAGAGTCGCTATACAAAGAATTAATTCCTGCAGATTTTTCAATAAAAACTTCGAATCCAAGCTTGACTAACTTATTTATGGTTGCAGGAACAGCAGCAACTCTTTTTTCACCAGGTCGAGTCTCTTTAGGCACGACTAAGCGCATATGAAAATACCTTTCAAAAACTGCTGCTAGTTTGTTGAATCAAACTATATTTGAGTTTCTACAACATTTTCTGCACTATATATATGTAGGCAACACGCCGAGTCGCGTGCTTGGTTATGCCTTAAATGGCGCCTAAATTTTCTTTGCTTTATTAACGCTTTAACTTTTAGCCTCAACTTGAGGTTAAAGGTTGTAAAAAGGGAGAAAATTTAAGTGGTTGCCCCCCAAAATTACTTGGCAATTATCAAAGTTGTTGGCATTGGTGGCGGTGGAGTCAATGCTGTTAATCGAATGATTGAAGCTGGTTTAAAAGGTGTTGAATTTGTTGCAATAAATACAGACGCACAAGCTCTTCTAATGAGTGATGCAGATGTGAAATTAGATATTGGTCGTGAATTAACTCGTGGATTAGGTGCTGGAGCAGATCCAGCAGTTGGAAGACAAGCTGCTGAAGATC
>CAXBQJ010000018.1:0-10239 GCA_963977775.1 uncultured bacterium | reverse complement strand
ATGGTGTTACTGATCCAAGAAACTTAGGCGCAGTTATTAGATCTGCTGCTGGATTTTATGCTTCAGCAGTTGTCATTGCAGAAAGAAGAAGTGCCGGTGTTACAGGTGCTGTTTGGAAAACAGCAGCAGGAGCACTTTCTCATGTTCCTGTTTGTCAAGTTGTAAATGTAACAAGAACAATTACAGATTTACAAGAAAAAGGATTCTTTGCGATAGCTCTTGATGGTGATGGTGAAACTTCGTTAGAAAAAGTTGATCCTGATTTGGCAAATAAACCTTTAATTTTGGTTATTGGGGCTGAAGGAAAAGGAGTTTCTAGACTGGTCTCACAAACATGTGATGTGAGAGTAAAAATTCCTATGAGTAACAAAATTGAATCTTTGAATGCTGCTGTAGCAACAGGTGTGGCACTGTATTCAATTACGCAGTCGCGTAAACTCAATTAGTCAAAAGTTTTAATTTTAAAACTTGCCGATGTGGCGCAACTGGTAGCGCACCCGACTTGTAATCGGGCGGTTAGGGGTTCAAGTCCCCTCATCGGCTCCATATTTTGGAAATTTTAATTCCTTGTACTTGTGCAACTCCAATTAAAATTAGTGCTGCACCAATTGGTTGATACCAATGTAGTGATTCTTTCAATATAAAAAAACCTGCAATTGTAGAAACTATTGGAGTTGCATAAGTTATTGTTGCAGCAGCTAGGCTTCCCACATCTCTTAATATTTTGTAAACCAAAGGAAATGCAAAACCTGTTGAAAATATTCCTAAAAATAAAACTGAGCCAATATTTAAGGGATTTAAATTATCAATTTTAGGACTAAAAATTAAACAAAGTATTAAAAGTTGAATTGCTGATGAACTAAGTTGTGCGCCGATGAAGGATGAAGGACTTAGATTCATTTGCGTGACTTTAGACCTTGTATAAATTACTGCTGCACCATAACATGCAGTTGCAATGAGTACAGAAATTAATCCGATCAAATCACTATCTGCACTTGATCCTTGCCAAATTCCTAACAATATAAGTACACCTGCAAAACCGACAAAAATTCCTAAATATTCATTTTTAGAAATCTTTTCATTTGGAATAAAGGTTAGAGCAAAAAGCGCGGTCCAAAGTGGTGTTGCAGCATTACCAATTCCAGCAAGCACTGAACTTACATGAGTTTCTCCATATGCGATTAATGCAAAAGGTGCAGTGTGCTGAAAAAATCCAGCGATATTTGCTCTTATCCAAGCTATTTTCTTATTTGGAAGCTTTTGTTTAAGTATTTGCAAAATAAGCAAAACTGTTATTGCACCCAGTGCTACTCGGCCAAAAGCAATTTGTAGAGCCGAAAGACCATTTAAAGCAAATTTGATAAATAAAAACGATAAGCCCCAAACAATACTTAAAAAAATCCAAGATGGTAGCCATGTTTTTAATGGTGGATATGGTGACATGAGTTACCTATTGTGTCACATCTTTCCCACACAAGTCACATGTTTAACGCCCATCACTAACCAATGTGATTCATGTGATTAATACGACACGACCGAACTCGCAAACTCATACTTTTGAAGAGATTATTAAATACGATAGGGAAGGCTTAAAAACTTTTTGAAAAAGACTTTAGGAGATTATTTAAATAATGGATGCCGCATCAATTTCCCCCGGCAATAGCGAATTTGAATTAAGTCCAAGAGATAGAGAAATTTTAGAATTTGAACGTCAATGGTGGAAGTATTCAGGCGCTAAAGAACAAGCAATTAGAGAATTATTTGGAATGAGTGCAACTCGTTATTACCAAGTTTTAAATTCTTTAGTTGACCACCCCGCGGCAATGGCATTTGATCCTATGTTGATTAAAAGATTGCAAAGAATGAGAAGTGCAAGAGCTAGAAATAGATCAGCAAGAAAATTAGGTATTCAACTTTAATTTTAAGAATTTTGGAGTTTAATGCCTCACGGAACTGTTTTATGGTTTAACTCAGAAAAAGGTTATGGCTACATTAAAGCCAAAGATGGTTCAGAAATTTTTGTTAGAGAAAATTCTATTCAAAGTGAAGGACTCAGGCTTCTAGAAACAAATGATAAAGTTTCCTTCGAAATTGATTTGGATTCAGACAAAAGAGGCGCCCAAGCCACTAGAGTTTGCATCATCAAATAGAGGAGAGTAGAAATGGCGCTGACACCAAAAGATCCTGTTTTATTTGAGATGTTTGTTTCACTCGCTGAAAGATTAGCTTCAGGTGCAAGAGGTGCCGTTGATTTAGTTGTTTCACCATTAGATAAACGATCTGAAATAGCAAAAAGAATTGGTCAAACAGAAAATGAAGCAGATGAAATTTTAGGTCAATTAATACGAAAAATTGATGACATGTTTGTCACTCCATACGACAGAGGTGACTTACAAGATTTAGCTAACGCATTAGATGATGCAATGGATGCATTAGAAGAAGCCACTGATTTAGCAGTGTTACATAATGTCGGGGAATTTCCTCAAGGAACAGTTGACTTAGTAGAGGCTGTTAGAAAATTAGCAGAATTAACTTCGAGAAATATGTCTAGATTAAAAAATTTAAAAGACATTGATCATTATGTGACAGAAGCAAACAAAATTGAAGATGAGGGTGATCGAATCCATAGAAGGATTACCGCGATGTTATTTAGTGGCTCATATGATGCAATGACTATTTTAAGAATCGTTGGAGTTATTGATTTATTTGAAGATTCCCTTGATGAAATGGCACGTGTTGCAAGAGTACTTAGGACTATTTCCTTAAAGGAATCATAAAAAAAGTGGCATCAACACTTTTTCTGGTTGGTTTAATTATTCTCGTTGCGCTTGTTTTTGATTACACGAATGGTTTTCATGATGCTGCAAATGCAATAGCAACATCTGTTGCTACCAAAGCAATGAGAGTTCAAACTGCTTTATTGGTGGCTGCGTTTGGAAATTTAATAGGTGCATTTTTAAGTGAAGGAGTTGCTAAAACTGTCGGTAAAGGAATTATTGATGTTGAGCAAAATAATCACGGTTTAACTGTTGTCATTGCTGCTCTAATTGGAGCGATTACTTGGAATCTAATTACTTGGTGGTTTGGTTTGCCTTCTTCCTCATCTCACGCATTGATTGGTGGTTTAGTTGGTGGCGCACTTGCTGGATCTGAACTTGTTTATTGGCAAGGAATTATCGACAAAGTTTTAATACCGATGGTTCTTTCCCCCACAATTGGTTTTTTTAGTGCATTTTTATTAACACTTTTATTGCAATGGATTTTTAGAAATGCAAGCAAGAAAAAAGTTGGAAATGGTTTCAGAGTTGTTCAGGTTTTTTCAGCAGGAGCAATGGCTGTGGGGCATGGTTTACAAGATGCCCAAAAAACTATGGGAGTTATGACTCTTGCTCTTGTAGTAGGTGGAATGCACTCTGGAGATTCAATACCTTTTTGGGTGAAAGTTTCTGCAGCTTTGGCAATAAGTTTAGGAACTTATGCAGGTGGTTGGAGAATTATGAAAACATTAGGTAAAAAAGTTATTGAGGTTGATCCAATTCGAAGTGTTGCCGCACAAAGTGTGGCATCAACAGTTTTATATGTGATGGCAATTTATTTAAAGGCACCAATTAGTACAACTCATACAATCACTTCTTCAATTATTGGAGCAGGTGCAACTAGAGGAAGAAAAAGAGTTTCATGGGGAGTCGTAGGAAATATAGTTTCTGCTTGGGTTCTTACTTTGCCAGCAGCAGCACTCTGTGCAGCTTTAACTTACACATTTATACATTTATTTTTGTTTTAAATCAACCAGTATTTCTAAGTCCTGTGGCAATTCCATTAATGGTTAGTAGCAAAGTTCTTCTCAAAAGTGGATCTAAATCTTCACTAGTTTGATTTAGTTCTCTAACTTTTTTCAATAAAGAAACTTGCAAATATTGCAGTGGTAAAAGATAAGTGTCACGAATTTGTAAGGTTTTCTTTAATGATTGTTGATTATCTAATATTTCAGTTTCACCTGTGATCCAGAGGATTTGTCTTTTAGTTTCCTCGTATTCTTCTTTAATTTTGTCAAACATATGGTGAAGTTCTTTTGGAACTAGTTCGTTGACATAGTGTTGAGCAATTTTCATATCAGCTTTAGCGACAGTCATTTCAACATTGCTTATAAAGTTTTTAAAGAAAGCCCAATTTTTTGACATATGTCTTAAAGTTTCTTCAAATCCTTCACTTCTTGCTGTTTTAATTCCTGAACCAACTCCAAACCAACCAGGAATAATTTGTCTTGATTGAGTCCAACCAAATACCCACGGGATCGCTCTTAAAGATTCAATTCCAGCATTAGCTTGTCTTTTAGCAGGTCTTGAACCTAAATGAAGATCTGCTAATTGCTCAACTGGAGTTGAAAGTGCAAAATAGTTTGCCAGATCAGGATCTTTGGTCAAGGAATTATATTTTTCTTGAGCCGAATTACTAATTTTATTCATAACTAAATCCCATTGATCTAAATCTTTTTGATTAACTCTTGCTGCTGCATGAAGCAATGTTGCCTCTAATGTTGCTGCAACTAAAAGTTCTAGATTTTCCCGAGCAAGTTGGGGAAGTAAATATTTATCACTAATAACCTCACCTTGTTCAGTTAATTTCATTTCTCCATCGACAACACCCCATGGCATGGCAAGAATTGCATCATGAGTTGGTCCACCACCTCGACCAACAGTTCCTCCGCGTCCATGAAAAATTCTTAAATTTATGCCATGTTTACTAGCTACATCTCTTAATTTTCTTTGCGCTAACTGGATTTCCCATTGGCTGGTGGTAATTCCTGCATCTTTATTTGAATCTGAATAGCCAAGCATTACTTCTTGCAAGTTATCTCTTAAGGAAACTAAAACTCGATATGAAGGAGTAGAAAGAAGTGTTTCTAGGATGTCACCTGCATTTCTTAATTCATCAACAGTTTCAAGCAATGGAACAAAATTAATTTTTGCAATTCTTGCACCTAAATCAATTAATCCATTTTCTTTTGCTAGTAATACCGCAGCAAGTAAGTCATCTGGCCCTTTCGTCATTGAAACTATGTAGGTATCAATAACTGCATCTCCATATAGAGAAAGTGCTTGATTAATTGCTCCAAATGTTGAATAAGTTCTAATGTGTTCTGGATTAGTTAAAACTGTTGGAGTTGTGCCAAGGGGAGTTGCGGCAAGTGGTCGAGGAGAATCTAATTCTTGGGCAAGTAAAACAAACCTTTCTTCTCTAGTTAAATCTTTATAAGCTTTAGTGGTTAATTTTGCTCTGTCAATCAGAGGAGCAAGTGCTTCATGATGTTTTTCAGAATGTTCTCTAACATCAAGTTTTGCAAGTTGTAAACCGATAGCAGAGGCAGTTCTTACAGCTTTACCAAGAATTCCATTTGCAATGAGTTCACTTTTCTCATTATTGAGTGACTCATAAAGTTGATTAAGATCTTCAATAAATTCTTTTTCACTTGCATAATCAACACCTGGAACATGATTTGTTTTTGTGGCAAATCTTTGTCTAGTTTTTTCAAGTCGATGACTAATTGCTGAGAGTTTCAATCGATATGGTTCTTCAGCATTTATCCGTTTCATTCTTGAGTCAAGATCTAATAAAACTGTTAGATCTTTTTCAACTTGATCCCATAATTGATCATCGGCTGGTGAAATTCGATCTGAAATAGATAAATCTTCTGCAAGCCTTTTAATTATTGACTGTAAATCCCTAATGGCATGACCGCGTTGCAATGTTAAAACATTTGTTGTGACTTCTGGTGTTACGAAAGGATTTCCATCACGATCTCCACCAATCCAAGAACCAAAGACAAGAGGTGTGTCAGTCGGTTTCAAAATATTGCTCACGCCTAATTCTTGGGAAATTTTATGAAGTTCTTGTAAAACTTCTGGAAGTGCACCTGTTGCCGCATCATCAAGGTAATTCATTGCATTTCTTGCTTCATCTAAAACTTCGGGCCTTTCAAGTCTTAATTCGTCGGTTTGCCACAAGAGATCAATAATTTCGGAAAATTGATCATCACTTACAGTGCTTAAATTAGAATTTGAATATTTTTCATTTAGTAATTCTGCAATTCTTTTCAATTTTAAAAGCACACTTCTTCTTGATGCTTCAGTTGGATGTGCTGTAAAGACTGGTCTTACGTGTAAGTTTTTAAAAGCATTTTGAATTGTTTCAGTACTAATGTCTGATTCTTTTATTTTTGCGGCAAACTGAGAAAGCCAACTGCCTTTGTTTAGTCTTTCCTCAATTCGATCTTTAGAACGAAAAAATTGTTCTGTGATATTTGCAATATGAAAATAAACGCTAAAAGCTCTTGCTAATTTGATTGCTGAATCCAAATCAATTCTTGCCAAAATTTGGGCAACTTCAGAAGGATTGTCTTTTGATAAAATTCGAATTTTTTCGACTAATTCATATAAACCAGCACCTTCTTGTCTGGTTAAAGATTGACCAAGCAAAATTCCTAAATGATGTATTTCAGCACGCATTTGTGCTGCTGAATCTTGGATGGAATTTTGTGACATGGCTTAATTCTAATCAAGACTATAAATTGTTGATCTTTTAACAATCAAAATTATGATTAAAAACGTGTTAAATTAATTTGATTTTGGATCATTACCTGACAAAACATCAGAAGCATCGATAATTCTGTAGGCATAACCTTGCTCTGCTAAGAATCTTTGACGATGTGCTGCAAAATCAGCATCAATTGTGTCGCGTGAAACTACTGCATAAAAACGAGCAGTTCTTCCATCAGCTTTAGGACGCAAAACTCTTCCTAAACGCTGCGCTTCTTCTTGTCTTGAACCAAAAGAACCAGAAACTTGAATTGCTACTCCTGCTTCAGGTAAATCAAGAGAAAAGTTAGCTACTTTACTTACTACTAATACTTTTAAATCTCCAGATCTAAAACTTTCAAAAAGTTTTTCTCTTTCTTTAATGGGAGTTGATCCATCAACAACAGGAGCACCAAGATGTTGACCAAGTTCTGCTAATTGATCTAAATATTGTCCAATAACTAAAACACGGTCATCACTGTGTTTTGCAACTAATGTTTCAACAACATTATTTTTAGATAGTGTTGTTGAAGCTAATCTGTATTTATCTTCTCTTTCAGCTGTTGCATAAGTTAATCTTTCATGTTCTGGCAAAGTAACTCTTACTTCAACGCAATCTGCTGGCGCAATCCATCCTTGATCTGCCATATCTTTCCATGGAGCATCAAATCTTTTTGGACCAATTAAGGAAAATACATCATCTTCTCTGCCATCTTCTCTAACAAGAGTTGCGGTTAATCCAAGTCTTCTTCGAGATTGAATATCTGCTGTAAATCTAAATACTGGGGCAGGAAGTAAATGAACTTCATCATAAATTATCAATCCCCAATTTTTAGCATCAAATAATTCAAGATGAGCGTAAGTACCTTTTCTTTTTGTTGTTAAAACTTGATAGGTCGCAATTGTTACTGGTCTAATTTCTTTTTTAGAACCTGAATATTCACCAATTTCTTCATCTGTCAACGTAGTTCTTTTAAGTAATTCTGATCGCCATTGTCTGGCAGAAACTGTGTTTGTAACAAGTATTAAAGTTGTTGTTTTTAACCTTGCCATGGCACTTGCACCAACAATTGTTTTTCCAGCACCGCAAGGAAGAACTACAACTCCAGATCCTCCGTGGACAAACGATTCAGCTGCTATGTCTTGATAATTTCTTAATTGCCAATTTTTTTGTACTAATTCAATTGGATGAGCATCACCATCAACATAGCCTGCGTAATCTTCTGCAGGCCAACCAAGTTTTAATAGTTGCTGTTTTAGTTGTCCCCGTTCGGATGGATGAACCACGATATTTTGGTCATCAATTCTTTGTCCAACAAGTGGTTGAATTCTTTTACTTCTGAGAATTTCTTCTAAAACAGGTAAATCTTCGCAATGTAAAACTAAACCATGAGCTGGATCTTTTTTTAAACTTAAACGACCATATCGGTCCATAAGTTCTGCAACATCAACTAAAAGACCATGAGGAACTGCATATCTGGAATATTTCAAAAGTGTGTCAACCACACTTTCTGCATCCAGCCCTGCTGCTCGAGCATTCCAAAGTCCAAGAGGTGTTATGCGATAAGTGTGAACATGTTCAGGAGATCTTTCTAATTCAGCAAAAGGAGCAATAGCCCTTCTTGCTTCAGCAGCTAATTCGTGGTCAATTTCTAAAAGTAGAGTTTTATCACTTTGAACAATTAATGGACCATCGGTCATTTATTTTTTACCTTTTTCTGCTCCTGCAATTCTTGAAATTGCATAATCTCTAATCCTTGATTCAGTTAAATCAAAACCTGTTAATAAGCCACCTTCAAATCGAATTGGTTCAACTATTCGATTTGAACTAATTCCGTGAGTGTCAACATAAGTAATAGTTATAACCATTTCACTTGGTTTAGTTCCGGACACCACTTTGTCAACAACTTCTCTAAATAGAGAAGCAATTTCATTTGCAGGAGTTTTCTCTGGTGATTTAGTTGGCACTTCTGGTTTTGCTTTTGGATTTTCTCCAATTTTTAAAGCTTTAATCGCTGAAGCTAATAGTGCAGCATCAGGAGGTGCACCATCTGGTGCAGGGCGAGGACGAACTTTTGCAGCAGATCTTCTTTCATTAGGAGCAGGAATTGTGTCATCAATTGGTTCTTCAATTGGTTTTACATCACCTAATTTTCTTACTAAATCATTTATTAAATATTCCAATGGTTGAGGAATTTCGGTAGTTGAATATTTTTTTAAAAATTCAAATATTCTTTCTGCACTAAAACCTCTTTCCATTGCTCTTTGCAATGAACTTTCGGTAAATCTATAAACTTGAGCAGCTCCGCGAGATTCTTGATATGCCATCATTCTTAATTCAGAGGCAACATCTGCATTTGGTGGACCTGGAATTACAGCCGTTAAATCTGCTTGCAAAACAAATGAAGAAATTGCATCTGGTAATAATGGTGAAATAGCTGAAACTAACATTTGATCTGGTTTAACCGCGTAACCTTTTGGATCTGCAACAGCGGCTCTTGCTGCTGCTGTTCTTGCTTCAGGCGAAGGCATTGTGTAGCGCATTTCTCCTAAAGCTCTTCCAGTGGTTGCTAAAACACCTAAACCTCTAATTCCAATTATGTTTGCTTCTAACAAAATTGCATTAACTAAAGTTTCAATTTCTTCTCTTGGTTTTCTAGGTCTTAACCAAGAAACAAAATCAACAATTGTTTCAGCATCAGGTTCACTGCCTGGAGCAAGCGATGACATTGCATCTAGAACTAAAGATCTAATTTCTGGCGCTAATGGTTTATCAACTTCTGGAGAAAGTGCATTAATTCTTATCTCGCCAACTTTTCCAACTAAAGAAGCAACTCTAGTTGTGGTTAACCATGCCTCAGCTAATATTGCCCATCGTTCTTCAACTTTTTTTGTTCGCCAAACATCAAATGCAGGAGTTGGTAACCAAACTTGTTCTTTGTCATCTCCTGGGGCAAGTAATCCAGCAGAGTAAGCAACTTCTGCAAGAAGGGCAGCAATCGTTTCATCTTCATTACAAATTTTTGCTGCAATAGTTAAATCTCTTTGGGCTAATCCGCCATTTCTCAAAACTTGAGGTGGATTTTCTCCCCAATTATCTAAAAGTTCTTCAACTAATTGCACAAACTGTAAACCAGCACCTCCAGCTGCCCGATCAACTTGGATTGGATCACGTTGAGCTTTTGATTTAATTTCTTTACTTGCGGATAAATTATCAGGTAAATAATTTGGTTTTCTTAAAACTAATGCTATTTCTCTTGGCAAAGTTAATGCATCTCTTGCAGTTGCAACTAAAATTCCGTGAGCCATTAAATATTCATGACCATTCTTTGCACTTGTAATTCCTGCGTCACGATTTAATTTTGACAAAGTGATCAGTTATGAGCAAGTTATTGAAGAGGTTGGAATACCTAATTGATTATTATTTTGTTTATTTTTTATATACCAATGATAAGCAGTATCGCTATATACGGTATATGAGAAGAAAATGGGGTAACGGATTATGAAAGAAATTAGATATGATATAAGATTATTTGATTGGAATAAATCGGATAATTCGTTTTATGCAAATGCTAATAATTTGTGGGAAATGACTGGATATTATAATTATCCGTTCCCAAATAATAAAAAGCAATTCTTTATTAAGAATCCTAAAACAGGTGGT
>CAXBQJ010000017.1:0-10814 GCA_963977775.1 uncultured bacterium | reverse complement strand
GATAGAAAATTAGAGTTTGTATTACATAGAATAGATTATATGGATTGTGAAAGAAAAACAGGAGGATTTAAAGACATAAATTACGTTCACAAAAGATATCCTCAATATTCTTCTGAAATAACATTATTTCTTACAAAAAACTATTAGAACTTTTCTGGACAATTCATGATCCAACTCAAGGAAATCGACAAGGAAACGATATTGGTTCCCAATACAGAAGTGCAATATTTTATGAAGATGAATCACAAAAAGAACAAGCTTTTTTAACAAAAGATATATATGAAAAAGAAATAATGTCGCAAGGATTTGGTCAAATCACCACTCAAATTAGTCCAAGTAAAGATTTTGAATATTTTGAAGCAGAGGATTATCACCAAAAATATTTAAAAAAGAATCCAAACGGCTACGACTGTCACGCCAGAACTGGAATTGATTTTCCTCAAACAGTTTCCAAATAAAAATGGGCCAGAATCATCTGGCCCCTTTTTATTTTTTTGAAATTATTCTCTTCTTCCTGCAATAATTGCAAACAGACGAAGCATTTCAAGGTATAACCAAACAAGTGTTACGGTTAAACCAAAAGCTAATCTCCAAGATTCCTTTTCAGGCAGATTCATTGTCACTGCTGAACGAATTGCTTGGAAATCAAGCATTAATGAAAAAGTTGCAAGTCCTACACCAAATAAGGCAAGCAAAATTCCAATTCCACCAACGCCGTAAAAACCCCAACCATTTCCTACACCCATAAATGATGCAATTATGGAAATAACTGCGATGACAAGATAAGAAATCATTGCCACCATCATCATGCGAGTAAATTTGGCATCAACTTTGATAATTCCTGATCTAAACAGGAACAACATGGTTGCAAAAGCAACAATGGTGCTCATGATTGTGTTTCCAACAATGTTGGATCCATCAGCAACAACTAAGTTTTGATAAATGTAGGAAATTCCTCCCACAAATACTCCTTGCATTAATGCATAAGCAATAACAAGTGCTGGTGACACATTTTTCTTAAACGTGTTGACTAAACCTAAAACTAAACCTGCAATTGCTGCCATGATTGCAAGTCCGGGAAGACTCCAACCAATAAATGCACCGACAACTAATAGTCCAAGCATTACAAAAGATTTCATAACTACATCGTCCATAGTTACAACCTTTTCGCCTGGTTTAGCTGGTGCTACACCTGGAAAAGTTCTTTCTTGGGTTTCTTCAACTGGTGTTGAAGTAAGAATTGAACTGTCATACCCACCATTATTTTTAAGAATTGATCCAGGTTTTTGAAAGTCGGCGTAGCGACGTATAACCGGATTTCTTGATTCCATTTTTTATTTTTCTCCTTTTAGAGGTAGCAGGAAAATTAATTCCTCCTATTTTCAAGGTAACACGTTTTTAAATTTCTCGCGTTCCAAAGTAGAGACTGAGCACAACTATGGCGCCTCCCAAGGCTTGAACCAGGGAAGGAACACCCCGACCAAGCATTGCGCCAAAGCCGATCCCAACCACCGGAATTGCGTTTAGAGCCAGAGCCGAATATCTGGTTGGCACAAGTGCTGATGCGTAATTAAATAAAAGAAAGGGAATCGCTGCACCAAAAATCCCTGAAAAAATTGCTGCAATCCAATATGAATTCGAAATATTTGAAACATTTTCCAAATTTGATCCAGTGAAAAGAAAAAGAAATAAAGCAAAAATAGTACCAACCATAAGCTGTCCCAGGACAAGGTCAAGAACATTTTCTGTAGTTGCTTTTAATCTTGCTACGATGACATAAAAGGCAGCAGATATTGAAGCAAGTAGAAAAGCAAATACTCCAAGTAATGAATCAGTTCCACTAGAACTAACTTCTGAAACTGCAATAACTACCCCAAAAAATCCTACGACTATTGAAACTAGAACTCGAGTAGATATTTTTTCTTTCAAATAAATTGAAGCAATTATTGCCACAAAGAAAACTTCAGTTGCCATCACAATTAACCCAGTAGAAACTGTGCCGTTGGAATATCCGATATTTCCAAATAAATATGTAAAGCCTGGTTCTAATAATCCAAGCATTATCGCAACTTTCCAGTTGATACGAATCTTTCGCCTCATCAAAACAGCAAAGAGAAAAACAAAAATTAAACCGACTGCTATTTCAATAAATAGCAATTGAGTAACAGAAAATGCGTCTATTGCCTTATCAGCAAAAGGATTGGCTAACCCCCAAGAGATCATGGATGCAAGAAGTGCCAATAATCCAGCCTTGGAAACTCTTTGATTCACATACGACAGATTAGTGGTTAATTTGAGCACAAAAATTACCCACAATATTGCTAAAAAAAGTGGGGACCTGGATTCCATCTCAAACAACTAGGTGCAAGAATTAATGCAAGTAATTTCCACCCCGTACGGAGGAATAGTGGCAGCACGTAAGAAGTCAAAAAAGCGTTCCGCTAAAAAGAGCGCTAAACGTAAGGTAGCTAAAAAGCGTCCAGCGAAAAAATCTGCACGTAAAGCTACAAAGAAAAAAGCAACTAAGAAGAAATCTGCAAAGAAATCTTCCAAGAAAAAAGTTGCAAAGAAGAAGTCTTCAAAAAAGAAATCTTCTAAGAAATCTGCTCCAAAGGCTGCAGCACCAGCTGCACCAGCAGCAGAAACCCCAGCACCATCACCTTTCAATCCACTTAGCTGGTAATCCAACTTAAGTAATTGAATGGCAAAAGCTTTAGGGCCATTTCGCGAATCAAATTGCGAAGTGGCCCTAAAAATTTAAGATAGAAAGTAGAAATGAAAAGGAAACTAAGTATTTCTGTTTTAGTTTGTGCTCTTTTTCTTGTATTTACTACTCCAAGTTTTGCATATTTTCCAACAAAAAAATGCACTTCCGATGATAGTAAGTGTGCCAAAACTGCCAATACGAAACAATTAAGAAATTATGCAATTTTGGACCATAAACATTTCATTAATGAACATAACTACCGAGTTTTAGGAAAAATTTCTGCTGAGACAATGGCAGGTAGAGAATTTGCAGCTGCTGAAAAGATTAAAAAATATGCCGATGCATCTTATGGAGTTTGTAAAGATTTAATGCAACAAATGTCTAACTTTTATGCAGCAAGGGCTGCTACTTACCATCCACAAGATCAAGTGGATGTGAGAGCTGGTTTGAATGGTCAAATAGTTTCTTTAGATGATCAACTTCATGCCAGTTGCAATAAAGTAAAAATGCGTTGGTAATTAATAGGAAATTAATTTTTCACTTAATCTATTAATAAATTCTTCTGGCTGACCAACTGGACCACTAATTCTTTCTATGATTTTCCCATCTTTATCAATTAAAAGAGTTATTGGTAGTCCTGTTATTTGGTAATAATCTCTTAATAAACTTCGAGGATCTTGCACACTTGCAAAAGGAAGTTGCCATTTATAAGTTGCTTGTAAAGCTTCTTTTTCTTTATCTTGATAAGAGATTCCTAAAAAATTAACTTTTCCATTCAATTTTTTAAATGCAGCATTAAATGAAATCGCATCATCAGCACAAATTGTGCACCAAGACGCCCAAAAACTTAAAACCATTGGTCTATCACTTTTAATTCCAGCTAAATTTACTAATTCGTCATGGCCTAAGCATTGCAAAACAGCAGGAGCAATTTGTCCTCTAGATTCAGAAGTATCTATTTTTGATTCTGGACATTTGGGGGTTAAATAATTTGTTGCATCATTTTGAATAAATGCTCCCCTATTTTCTCCTGAGCTACATGCAATTAAGAGAAATGAAGCAAAGAATAGAGAAATAAATCTTTTCATTTATAGCTTTCTTTTAATTGATCTTATTTACCAATATTGCCTTAATGGAAGTTGATTACTTCCATCAGCATGATTTACAACGCCTAAGAATTGATGAATTTGAATATTGTTTATTTCAAAACCAATTTGACTTACAGTCATGTAAAGCAACCATATTCTTGCTCTTTGTTCTCCAACAATTTTTACTGCTTCTTGCCAGTTTTGTTTTAAATTTTGACACCATTTATTTAAGGTCATTGCGTAATGTTCTCTTAAATTTTCACTATGCCTAAGCTCAATTGAATTATCAATCATGGCTTGGCTTACGCGACTTGCTGCAGTTAATTCACCATCGGGAAATATGTATCGATCAATAAAAGCTCCTGCTTGAGCAGGTTCTTTTGAAGTTGGTCTAACAATGCAATGATTTAAAATCATGCCCCCATCTTTGACATAGGTTTTTAGTTTTGCAAAATATGCATCTAATTTTTCATCCCCCACATGTTCACTCATACCTACTGAGGAAATTGCATCAAAATCTCTTTCTGGGACTTCTCGATAATCTTGCAATCTAATTTCTACTTGATCAGTTAAATTCTGATCCTTTACTCTTTGAGTTGCCAAACTTAATTGTTGTTTACTTAAAGTTACTCCGATTGCTTTTACCCCATATTTTTTTGCTGCATGAATAATCAAAGATCCCCAACCACAACCAATATCTAGTAATTTCATTCCTGGCTTTAAGCCAAGTTTTCTACAAATTAAATCAATTTTTTCAATTTGAGCTTGTTCCAAAGTTGCATCTTTTGAATTAAAAACAGCGCATGAATAAACCATAGTTTCACCCAAAATTAAACGATAAAATTCATTTGACACATCATAATGATGTTCAATTGCAGAAGCATCTCTCTTTAAAGAATGTAAAACTCCTCTTTTGTATCTGGAAGGAGCTTCTTCAACTGGTACAGGTGGTCTTTTTAAAATCTTTAAACCCAACTCTTTAACTATTGACCAAATAACTGATTTTGCAATAGGAGTTTTTAAATTCCAATAAAGATCTAACAAAGTTTTGTGCAAATCACCTTCAACATCTAATTGTCCTGTTACATAAGCCCGAGCAAGCCCTAAATCATTTGGTGATGTAGCTATGTATTGCAGAGCTTCTTTTGATTTAAAATTTAAAGAATTATTTGAATTCAAATCTCCTGCCACAGAATTGTCATAGGCTAAAAACTTAATAGGAGTATTAGTTTTAAAAAGCTTTGAAACTGTGGTGGCTATATTCATAATGAGTGCCAATAATTTTAATCTTTAATAACTTTTGGTGCCCTCGGTGGGACTCGAACCCACACTTGACAGATTTTAAGTCTGCTGCCTCTGCCGATTGGGCTACGAGGGCAATAGGTACAGATTACTTTTAGGTTGAAATCAGTTTGGAAGCAGATCCAAATATTGAATCAAACATGCTTTCTGTAAGTCTGCCAGTAAAGGTATTTTGTTGACTTGGGTGATAGCTACCTATGAGAGTTATTTGTTTATTCTCTTTATAAAAAATTATTTTTGATCCATGAGCAAACTTTGCATTATTTTTTGCTTTAAAATCATTGGTTTTAAATAAATCAACGGTTGCTTTCCAAGCAAAACTTCCTAAAGCGATAACAACTTTTAAATCTTTTTCAATCAAATTCCACTCAATTGCTAACCAATCATGGCAGTTATCTCTTTCACTTATAGAAGGTTTGTTGTCAGGAGGGGCACAGCGAACAGCTGCAATTACTCTGGCGTTTTTTAATTTCAGACCATCTTTTTTATTTATAGATTCCTTTTGGTTGGCAAATCCTGCTTTATGCATGGCACGAAATAACCATTCACCACTTCTATCTCCGGTAAAAATTCTTCCTGTCCGATTTGCACCATGAGCACCTGGTGCAAGTCCAACTACTAAAAGTTTTGGTTTTTTTTCACCAAAACCTGGAACAGGTTTACCCCAATAGTCTTCATTTTCATATGATTTTCTTTTTTCTTTAGCCACAGTTCTGGTCCATTTAACTAATCGAGGACATTTTTTACAATTACAGATCGATTTTTCTAGTTGATCTAAAGTTTTTATTGAACTTGTGACCACGCAACTCCATCCAAAATATCTTTCTCACTTGTTATAAGAGTTTTCGCCCCAATTGTTTTTATAACCTCATCAAGCACAATTGATCCAGCTGTTATAACTTCTACTCTTCCTTCATGCATATAGGCAAGATTTTTTCTTTCCTGTGGGGTAAGACGAATAAAATCTTTTACAGTTTGGCTTATTTGTTCACTTTCAATTTCAGCTCCATGCAAAACATCTGGGTCATATTTTGTTAATTTCAAAACATGTGCTGCAACAGTAGTAACAGTTCCAGCTACTCCGACAACTGTTTTAGCTTTTGTCCAATTAACTTTTTCTTTAGCTTTTAGTAATTCTTTTTGCACATCCGACCTAATTGCTGCTTCTTGTTCCTTATTCGGATTTCCTCCAGGAGTGTGTCTTTCAGTCATTCGCACACATCCTACGTTCATGGAATAAGCACCTTCAATTTCTTGATCACCTAAAACTAATTCTGTTGAACCTCCACCTAAATCAATAATTAAATATGGAGATTTATATTTACTCCTTAATGAATTTGTTGCTCCTTCAAAAGATAATTTTGCTTCTAAAGTTCCAGGAATAACTTCAGGAACAACCCTTAATCGATCAATAACTCCTTTGATAAACATCGCTTTATTTAAAGCATCTCTTGTCGCGCTTGTAGCGACAAATTTTAGATTTTCCACATTATGTTTTTTTAAGATCTCTTCATATTCATCTATTGCTTTAAAAGTTCTTTCTAATGCTTTTGGAGAAAATGCTTTAGTTTTATCAACACCTTCCCCAAGGCGAACAATTCTTAATTCACGAACAACATCTGTTGCTTGATTCTTTTCTTCATCAATATCACTTATTAATAACCGTATTGAGTTCGTGCCACAATCTATTGCAGCTACTCTTTTCATTTATTTTCCTCAATACAAGATTTGTTTCCCCAGTTTCCTAATCTTTGCAAAGCATCATCTCCTACAGGATTTATCCCTGGACCAACTGCTAATGAATGGGCAATGAGGGCATGCAAACATTTAACTCGCTTAGGCATTCCACCTGCAGAGATTTCTGCTATTTCCTCGATAAATCCATGTTCATTTCTCCTATTTAAATAGTCGAGATGAGCTTTTTTATATTGTTCAGCAAAGTCTTTATCAAGACTTAGTTTTTCTTCATATTCCTTCATTAAACCTGAAGCTTCTAAAGTTCCAATTTGAGAATTTAACTTTGCACAAGTTAAATAAAAATGTGTTGGAAATGGTTCGTTTCCTTCAACACTTGGTTTTGTTTTAACAACTGCAGGATTTCCACATTTACAACGATAAGAAATATCAATTAATCCTCTAGGAGTTCTGCCAATTTGTTTCTTTATTGCCTCAATATCATTACTACTTACACTCATTTTGGTGCATTCGGTCTAATTATTGATTTTTGTATTTCATCATCTTTTTTAACTCCGGAATCAGCGGCAAGCCATGAATCATAAAGATTTAAATACCAAGGTTGTGCAGGTATTGCTTCTCCAGACCACGCAGAAACACTTGGTGAATTTGTTACAACTTGTGCTTCGCCATCTAAACCAATTACAGAAAAAACTATTTCACCAGGCATTACATAATGAAGTCGTGCTCTTGCTTGAGCGGCAACAAAATTAGGGTCTTGCCACTTTGCTTGCAGATCTCTAAGCATTTGTACTTGCTTTTCACTTTGTGCAACTTGAATCTTCAAAGCTTCAATTCTTGCTCTTTGCGCAACTAAATCTCTAATTGGTGAAGCAAGCATTAAAATTAAAATAATTATTGCTGAAAGAAGAACTACAAGTCTGCCATTTATGGAAGGCCTTTGAATTCTTCTTTTCTTATTCATACCTTCTAATAAACCGCTTTAGAAGCGTGGAAATGCGGAACGACCCGCATAAACTGCCAAACTTCCTAACTCATCTTCAATTCTTAAGAGTTGGTTGTATTTAGCAACTCTTTCTCCACGAGCAGGTGCACCAGTTTTTATTTGAGTACTTTGCGTTGCAACTGCTAAATCAGAAATTGATGTGTCTTCGGTTTCTCCTGAACGATGACTCATCATAGTTGCATAATTATTTTTCTGAGCAAGTTTTACTGCGTCTAATGTTTCTGTCAAAGAACCAATTTGATTTACTTTAACTAATAACGCATTAGCTGTGTTTTCGTTTATACCTCTTTGTAGTCTTTCGGGATTGGTCACAAAAAGATCATCACCTACAAGCTGCACTTTATTTCCAATAACATCTGTTAAGTGTTTCCAACCTGCCCAATCTTCTTCACTCATTCCATCTTCAATTGAAACAAGTGGATAATCTGCAACTAATTTTGAATAATATTGCGCCATCCATTCAGAAGATCTTTTTTCTCCTTCAAATGCATAAGTTCCATCTTTGAAAAATTCTGTGGCAGCAACATCTAATGCCAAAGCAATTTCTTCACCCGGTTTAAATCCTGCTTTATTTATTGCTTCCAAAATTAAATCCAAAGCAGCTCTATTGTTTGGTAATTGTGGAGCAAATCCACCTTCATCGCCTAAACCTGTAGCAAGTTTTTTACTTTTCAACACTGATTTAAGAGCGTGATAAACCTCAGTCCCACTTCTTAAAGCATCTGAAAATGTTTTGAAGCCAATTGGGGCGATCATAAATTCTTGAATTTCTACATCAGTATCAGCATGAGCTCCGCCATTTAAAATATTCATCATTGGAACAGGTAATGTTTTGGCATCTTTATTCAAATATCTCCACACCAAACATTTTTCTAATTGAGCTGCAGCACGGGCGGCTGCTAAAGAAACTCCCAAAATTGCATTTGCACCAAGTTTTGATTTCGTAGGAGTGCCATCTAAATCAATCATTATTTGATCAATTTGTCTTTGTTCTCTTGGATCCATTCCAGAAAGTGCTGGATTAATAATTTCCTTAACAGCTTTTACAGCGTTTAAAACACCTTTACCGTTATATCTTTTCCCACCATCTCTTAATTCGTGTGCTTCAAAAGCTCCAGTTGATGCACCTGATGGAACGGCTGCACGAGATAGAGTGCCATCGGTTAAAACAATTTCAACTTCAACAGTTGGATTTCCTCGAGAATCTAGAATTTCTCTTGCATAAACCAAATCAATTGTGGCCACTATTTTTCTCCCGTATTTTTTATGCGATGACGCCCTTAATCCTATCTTTCAAGTGGTCAAGACTTAAAAAGTGTGTAAATCTATAAGCATGCTTGCACCAGAATTAACCTTTGGCGAACCAAATACAAATTCAAATGATGTTGGATATTTTGGTCCAGGAACAATTACATGGAGAATTCATTCTGATGTGATGGCTGTTGTTGGTGGAGTAAGAGCTTTATTTTTACAAGCATTAGAACCAAGAGCATTTGGTGGAGTGCAAGCACATTCCAGATATAGGGAAGAACCCTTTGGCAGATTGTTAAGAACAGCTGAATACATAGGAGTTATTTCTTTTGGAACAAAAGAAGAAGCAGATAGAGCTGCAGCAAAAGTACGAGCAATGCATAAAGTGTTAAAACTTGACGAACCAGAATTATTACTTTGGGTTCATAATGGATTTACTGACTCACTATTAAATATTGCACTCAGATCAGGAATGAAATTATCTAAAGAAGATCAAGATAAATATGTGAGTGAACAATTAATTGCAGCTAAATTAGTTGGCTTAGATCCTGAAATTTGTCCTAAAAATGTTCAAGAATTAAATCAATACTATAAAGATAAAAGACCAAGTCTTATTGCCGATAAGAAAGTAAGAGAGGCAGCAAGATTTATTTTTCTTCCACCGATGCATGGTTTTTTTCGATATTTAACCCCATCTCAATTTATGTGGGCTATTGTGGCAAGTCTTTCTTTTGCTTCTTTACCAAGATGGGTAAGAAAAATGTATGGCGATTCTTGGAGAGGTTCAACACTTGCTGGACCTTGGTTTGTCGATTACACCACCAATTTAACTTTACAAATTATTAGAAGAATTTTGTTAAAGCTTCCTGATCGAGCTAAGAAAGGTCCGCATGTGACAGCAGCTCAGATTAGATTAAATCAAGAAATAAAATTAATTTTCTAATTCTTTTCTGTAGTTATTTATAGCTTTTCTAAGTGAGCCTTCTGCATCAATTCCTTTTTCGTTACATTTACTAACAAAGGAAAGAAGAAATTCACCAACTTTTTCTTCATCATGTAAATCTTTTTCGATTAGATCCACATTCTTATTTGAATTTACAGACTTTAAATTTTTATCAAAACTTTCTGGATTGGCAATTGAAATCATCCAATCATATAGATTCTTCCAAGATGCCAATTCTTCATCCAATGTGAAACTGATAGTCAATGGAGTGAAGTTTAGTTTGGTATCTGGAGAATATAGATCGAGAAATGGTGTTTGACGAATAACGTCACCCAAAGATATACCCGGTAGGTTTATCTGTTGGCAAAAATACTGCGTATCCTGAATTCTACTGAATGTCAGTAAGAATTTGGTAGGTTGTAGAAAATTAGTATTCTGTGGTGTTCTTGTTAATACGCTCATATTACTATTTAGGAGCCAATTTTAACCGCTTTCCAACCCTTGTGTTTACCCCGAATTTATACAAATAAAAAAGGGAACTATAAAGTTCCCTTAAAAATACCAATCTATGTTGGTTTAATTAAATGTGTTACAAATCAAAGACTTACAACACATTTATAACACATCACATGAGGTTTTTCACTCCGAAGATTCTGTAATATTGGTTTGTACGAGCTTTCAATTCGCCTGTACCAACGTTGATACCTTCTGCAAATGGGTTTGCAACCATACCGTAACGTGTTTTGAATCCAATTTTTGGTTGGAATGTGTATTGGTCAACTGCACGAACCATTTGTAGAGGAACGTAAGGACAGTAGAACA
>CAXBQJ010000016.1:0-11457 GCA_963977775.1 uncultured bacterium | reverse complement strand
TTCTTATGTAGATGCAATTCAAACTGATGCTGCAATTAATCCAGGTAATTCCGGTGGACCACTTGTTAATGGACAAGCAGAAGTAATTGGGGTTAATTCTGCAATTGCCACTTTAGGTTTTGGTGGACAAAGCGGAAGTATTGGTCTTGGATTTGCAATTCCTATGAATCAAGCGCAAAGAATTATTACAGAAATCATTAATACAGGAAAATCAACAACACCAATTGCAGGAATAAGTATTGATTCAACTTTTGAAGGAACTGGGGCAAGAGTTGCCGAAGTAGTTTCCGATGGACCAGCGGCTAAAACTGATCTAAAAGCTGGAGAAGTTGTAACAAAAATTAACGGTGAAATTGTGCAAGACTCAACCGAACTCATAGTAGCGATTAGAAGAAATAATCCAGGAGACACAATCGTGTTAACTGTCAAAAACTCAAATGGAAATGAAAGAGAAATTAGTGTTGTTTTGGGAAGTAGAGAAGAAGGTTAATTAGTTAAAAGTCCCAGGTTTTTTCCAACTAAACCTTTAGGACTTTTATATAAGTTATCTGCAATTTCAAAAATTACTTTGGCTGCTTCAGAATCTGGATCAGCAATTACTAGTGGCTGACCATCATCTCCACCTTCACGAAGTTTTACATCAAATGGAACTTTTCCTAAAACTTTAACTTCATTACCTAATTCGTTTGAAATTGCTTTGGCAACATTTTCTCCTCCACCTTTGCCAAATAAATCCATAATCTCACCACAGTGAGGACAAATCACTCCACTCATATTTTCAATAACACCAATTACTCTTTGATGAGTTTGTTTAGCCAAAGTTCCTGATCTGACGGCAACTTCTGCTGCACTTATTTGTGGAGTTGTGATGACAATAATTTCTGACTTAGGCACAAGTTGGGCAACACTTATTGCTACATCACCTGTACCTGGTGGTAAATCAAGTAATAAAACATCTAAATCTCCCCACCACACATCTGTCATAAATTGTTCAACTGCTTTATGAAGCATTGGTCCTCGAAAAGCAATTGGTTGTGTGACACCACCTGGCTTAAATGCCAACATAGAAATTATTCGAACCCCATGAGCTATTTGAGGCATGATCATTCCTTCCACAAATGTTGGTGCTGTGGTTACGCCCATAATTCTTGGAATTGAATGTCCATAAATATCTGCATCTAAAATTCCAACTGAGAGACCTAATTTTGAAAAAGCAATTCCAAGATTTGCAGTTAAAGACGATTTGCCCACTCCACCTTTTCCAGAGGCAATTGCGTAGACTCTCGTGAGATTTTTTTCTGAAGCAAAAGGATTATCTTTAACAGGGCCTCTTAATTGTTCTCTTAATTTTTTTCTTTGATCGTCATTCATTACATCTAGCACAACTTTTGTTATGGCTTGATCATCAATTTTTTTAATTGCATTGGTAACTCTGTTGATGATTTCTTCTCTTAAAGGGCAACCTGAGACTGTTAAATAAATATCAACTTGAACATTTTTTCCTTCTACGGAAACGTTTTTTACCATTCCAATTTCAGTTATTGGCCTTCTAATTTCTGGATCTTGCACACTTGAAAGAGCACCCATTACGGTTTCGGTGGTTAATGACACTTTTAAAAATTATTCTTTTTTGTCGGAAGAGGCTTGAATTTCTTCAATCAGCTCTCTTAATTCATTTTTTATGTAATCTTTGGTTGCAATGTCACTTAAAGCAATACGAAGATCAGCTAATTCTCTTGCCAAGAATTCTGAGTCAGCCAATAAACGTGCAGCTTGAGTTCTATCTTGTGCTATTTGTACTCGGTCTCTATCTGCTTGACGATTTTGAGCCAGCAAAATTAACGGAGCTGCGTAGGAAGCTTGTAAAGAAAGCATTAATGTCAAAGCTAAAAATGGCCATGGATCAAATCGATATTGCATTGGACCGATTGTGTTCCACAAAACCCATGCGGTAACAAAAATAGTCATCAAAGCAATAAAGCGCCATGAGCCTATTTGTCTGGCAACTCTTTCACTTATTAATCCAAATCTTTCTGAATCATAAGGATTTCTAAATTGCAAACCTCTACTTCTTGGTTGATCAAGACGTGAAGTTCTAATTTTTTTATTCATCGTCTTACCTCAACTTCATCTTGATCACGCCAGTCATCAGGCAACATATGATCAATTACGTCATCAACAGTTACTGCACCAAGCAATCTGTTTTCAGCATCAACTACTGGAAGTGCCACCAAGTTATAAGTTGCAAAATATCTAGTAACTAATGCAAGTGAAGTGTTAGGTTCAACAGGTTTTAAATCAGTGTCGATAACACTTGAAACTAAAGTTCCTGGTGCTTCTCTTAATAGACGTTGCATGTGTGCAACACCTAAAAATTTTCCTGTTGGAGTATCAAGTGGTGGGCGAACTACATAAACCTGACTTGCAAGTGATGGTGGTAATTCTGGATTTCGTACATTTGCTAAAGCTTCAGCAACAGTTGCATCAGGTGGTAAAACAATTGGTTCAGTTGTCATCATTCCACCTGCTGTGTAATCACCATAAGTTAAAAGTCGACGCAAATCATCTGCTTCTTCTGGTTCCATTAATTCCAAATATTCTTCAGCTTTTTGTGGAGGTAATTCTTTTAATAAATCTGCAGCATCATCTGGCGCCATTTCTTCAATAACATCTGCGGCTCGTTCAGATTCTAATTTTTCAACAATCGAAACTCTTGTTTCTTCACTCATTTCTTCTAAAACATCTGCAAGTCGTTCGTCATCTAATTTAGAAAGAACCTCAACTTGTCTATTTATTTCAAAATCTGCAATATAAGTTGCGATATCTGGTGCACGCATATCATTTAATGAAATTAATGTTGAATCCACTGGTTTTGCTGAATCTTGTAATGTTAATCCTTCAACTTCGCTCCAATCTGCAAAGAATTTTTCACCTCTTTTGCCAAATCGAGTAGAGGCACGTTTTAAATAAAGTTTTGTGATGTGCCAATCTGCACCTGGTCTTGATTGCTCCATTGCAATATCTAGCAAAGTAACTTCTTCACCACTTTTTTTCATTTTCATTTTGCGATCTAGTAATTCTCCAATAACTCTTGATTCAGATTCACGTTGCTCAAATCTGCGCATATTTACTACGCCAGTTGAAATTATTTGTCTAGATTCAAATTCATTAATTCTTGAAATTGGTACAAAAACAATTCTTCTTTGAGGTACTTCAACTAATAAACCAATAATTCTTGGTGGATTGTTGCTATGTCTTAAATGAACGAGGGTATCGCGAACTTTGCCCAGCTGATCTCCCTGCGGATCGAATACAGCTGTGCCAGTTAATCGAGATATGTATATACGGTCAGACACAAGGCCATGTTACTTAGGTGTTGTGATTGACTTTTACTCTTGTATGAAATTTACGAATATAAATAGCAAATCTTCAATTGATTTCGTAATTCTTGCTATTGCAATATTGGCGATATCAACATCTGGGCCATTAATAACTATTACAAGTGCTCCTGCATTAGCAATCGCTTTTTGGCGATGTCTATTGGGTGCAATAGCTACGGCACCTTTTGCATTAAGAAATGGTTTAAAAAGTATCAATAAGAAATCATTTCAAACAAGTTTGATTGCAGGTCTATTACTAGGAATACATTTTGCAGTTTGGATTCCAAGTTTAAGATTTACAACCGTTGCAGCTTCAACAGCGATGGTTGCAACTCAACCTGCGTGGGCTGCACTTTTTGCAAGAATAAAAGGAGAAAGTTTTCCTAACCAAGTTTGGTTTGGTATTTTTATCGCGCTTTTTGGAGCAATTTTATTAACAGGAATTGACACATCCATAAATTCTCGAGCAGTCATTGGAGATATTTTGGCTTTGCTGGGAGCAATCTTTGCTGCTTTATATGTCACAGTTGGACAAAGTGCTCGTGAAAAATTAACTACAGCTCAATACACATTTATTGCATATTTTGCTGCCGCTTTTACGTTGCTAATTATCGCGTTGTCATTACAGACAAAAATAAATGGATTTGAAAGACAAGCATGGATTTATATATTTCTTTTAACACTTTTGGCACAAATTCTTGGCCATACTTTATTTAACATAACTTTAAGATCTTTATCCGCAACAATTGTGAGTATGGGAATTTTATTTGAAATGCCAGGCTCAACAATTATCGCTGCTTTAATGATTGGGCAACTTCCACCATGGCAAACAATTCCTGCCATTGTGTTACTAATGACAGGTATGGTTTTTGTTGTAAAAGGTTATAAAACTAAATAGTTTTTAAAAAAGTATCAATTTCAATAGCAGTTTCATTTGGCATTTCTCGTGCTGGAGAATGACCTGCACCAAAAATTTCTATATATTTGCCGTTCAACATTTGAGCCATATTTTGTTGAACATCCAAGGGCCAGATGTCATCTTTTTCACCTGTCAAAACTAGAACTGGAATTCGATTTTTTTCAAAAGTTTTTATTAGTTTTTCACTTATTGGTTCTGTGTGCATTAATAAATTACCCATTGATTTAATTGAAAAAGGATTTGTTTTAATCCAGCGTTGTCTTCGCCATTTTCTAACTTTTCTTGAGAATTTTCTGTAACCAACCATTTTTTCTGCAACAGTTTTTAAAAACCAAATAGTTGACATTTTGTATTTATCTGTTGCTTTTACTAAACGAGGTAAACCACCCCAACGATTTCTTGGTAGCGCACCTGGTCCAGAACACATCAAAGTAATACTTGCAAATGATTTTATTGATTTTGATACAGCAACTTGACTGACTAAACCACCAAAAGAATGTCCTAAAATATGAATTGGTTCAGGAAAACTATTAGCTATATCAATCACATCTTGGGCATATAAATCCATTGTGAAGTCATTTTCATTATTTGATCCAAATGTGGCAGGTTGGCCATATTGATCAATTGCAAAACAATGCCAACCTAAAGAGGAAAGAGTTGGCATGATTGCAACAAAATCTTCTTTACTTCCACTAAATCCAGGAATCATTAAAATTGTGCCAGCATGAATTGAATCTGGTTCTGAAACTAGACAGCCAACAATGCTACGAGTAGTTATTAATTTATCTTCTCGAACACTAGCCGGATTTTTTAGTAATTGTTCTTGCATTTATTAGCCAGCAAAACCTACACGTCTTTGTTCTGGAGCTCCTAATTCGACAAAAGTTATTCGATCACCTGGGATCAAAATCTTTTTGCCTTTTTCATCAACTAAAGATAAAAGAGTTTTATTTTTTACAGCATTTTCTATTTCTTTTGTGATTTGATCACTAGTTGACTTGGTCTCAAAAATGACTTCACGAGAGCTATCTTGCACACCGATTCTTACTTCCATTTTTCCTTTAATCTCCTAAAAACCAATTAACCCTAAGACTATAAGTAGATTGCCTTTATTGCATCTGGCAGGTTTTGCCATGATTTCAATACTGACCTAAAGTAATTAAATATGTTAGATACTCATGTTTTAACCAGTAATTCAAATGTCAGGATTAGAAGGTTTAATCAAGATTCACCTGAAAAAGTGTTGATGCTTCATGGTTTAGGTGGCACAGGTTTGAATTGGAAACATTTAGTAAATATTTTTGATCAATCATTCGATATTTTGACTCCAGACTTACCTGGTTTTGGACTATCTACTCCTATGAATTTACAAAACTACAAACCAAAAGATTTTGCAGCAAATTTGGCAGAAGTTGTAATTAATCAATTTGGAAATAAACCCGTTCATCTTTTTGGAAACTCTCATGGAGGATCTGTTGCAGTTCATTTTGCTTACATGTTTCCTGAATTAACAAAATCTTTAACTCTTATTTCACCTGCATTACCTGATTTGATTCCACAATTTAGTGCTTATCCAGTGATGCTTTCTGCGATTCCTGGATTTGGAGAAAAATTGTTGGAAAAATATCAAGAATTAAAGCCAGAAGAAAGAGCTTTAAATACGATTAAGCAATGTTTTGAAGATCAAAAACTTGGGGAAAAGATTTGGAAAGAAGATTTATTACAAGAAATGCATGACCGAATTGGTCAAGATTATATAAATAAAACTACTTTAAATACTCTTAGAAATTTATTGCTAACTTATTTTGATCAAAGTAAAAATAATCCATGGCAAATGGCAAAAAACATTAAAGTTCCAAGTTTATTTATTTATGGTTCAAAAGATAAACTTGTCCACCCTCGAGCCGCACATAAGGTAAGTAAGTTTTTTGTTGATTCAAAAGTTTTAGTTTTACCAAGGGTTGGACATGTAGCACACATCGAAAGACCACATGCGGTAAGAGACTTCTTTTACAAGCACCACTTCTCAAACCTAGTAAGTGCGGAGTAGTGTTCTAGCCAGACTTATTAGAAAAGGGTTTAGTTCATGGCAGGAAATATCAAGCAATCAAATCTTGCACCTTTAAAAATAGCTCAACTTGAAGCTGATATTAAATCAGGAAAAATTGACACAGTAATTGTGGGCATGACCGATATGCAAGGAAGATTGCAAGGAAAAAGAATTCATGCACCATTCTTTTTAAAAGACACCATGCATCATGGAACTGAAGGTTGTAATTATTTATTAGCTGTTGATGTTGATATGAACACAGTTTCAGGTTATGCAATGTCATCTTGGGATTCTGGTTATGGCGATATGGTTATGGCTCCTGATTACGACAGCCTTAGATATATTCCTTGGTTACCTGGAACTGCATTAGTTTTGGCAGATTTATTAAAAACTGATCACACAGATGTATATGCATCACCTAGACAAATATTAAAAAAACAAATAAATAAATTAAAGGAACATAAATTAGTACCTTATGTAGGAACAGAATTAGAATTTATTGTTTTTAAAGATTCTTATGAAGAAGCTTTCAATAAAGGTTATAAAGATTTAATTCCAGGAAATCAATACAACGTTGATTACTCTCTGCTTGGTACAACTCGTGTAGAAGGATTATTAAGAGCCATTCGTTTAGGAATGGATGGTGCAGGTTTAGAAGTTGAATCTGCAAAGGGTGAATGTAATTATGGTCAACACGAGATAGCTTTCAGATTTAAAGATGCACTCACAACAGCAGATAATCACGTCATTTATAAATTAGGCGCTAAAGAAATAGCTGCAGAACAAGGAATGTCATTAACATTCATGGCTAAATTTAATGAAAGAGAAGGAAGTTCTTGCCACATCCATTTATCTGTAAGAGGTTTAAATGATGAGCCAGTTATGGCAGATGAAAAAGATGCACAGGGATTAAGTGATTTAGGTAAATCATTTATTGCTGGACAACTTAAATATATGAGAGAAATGACATTATTTTTTGCTCCAAATATAAATTCATATAAAAGATATGTGGAAGGCTCTTTTGCTCCAACTGCCATGAAATGGGGTAGAGACAATAGAACTTGTGCGATTCGTTTAGTTGGTCATGGACATTCACTCAGATTTGAAAACAGAGTTCCAGGTGGGGATGTGAACCCTTATTTAGCAGAAGCAGCAATGATTGCAGCAGGTATTGCAGGAATTGAAGAAAATTTGAAACTTGAACCAGCATTTACAGGAAATGCATATGTTTCAGATGCAACAAGAGTTCCTGCCACATTAGCTAAAGCTACAGATCTATGGGAAAAAAGTGACTTTGTTGCCAAAGTTTTTGGTCAAGAAGTTAAAGATCATTATTTGAACATGGCTAAAGTTGAGCTTGCAGCTTTTGATCGAAGTATTACTGATTGGGAAAGATACCGCAGTTTCGAAAGAATGTAAATTAAAGAAAGCATTTTAAGGAGTTATCTAAATTGACTGCATTACATGATGTCATTTCCCCGATAAATGAAAAGACATTAACTCAAGTTCCTGCATTAAGTGCAGAAGAAACTGTGGCAGCAATTACTAAAGCGCAAAAAGCTTTCGAAACTTGGAGAAAAGTTGCTCCTGCAGATCGAGCAAAACTTTTAAGAAATTTCGCTGCAAAAGTTGAAGCAAATATTGAAGTCTTAGCCAAATTAGAAGTTGAAAATGCAGGTCACACTATCGGTAATGCTAGATGGGAAGCAAATAATGTTGTAAATGTTTTAAATTATTATGCTGGCGCTCCTGAAAGATTATTTGGTCGACAAATTCCTGTTCCAGGTGGAGTTGATATTACTTTTCGTGAACCTATTGGAGTTGTCGGAATTATTGTGCCTTGGAATTTTCCGATGCCTATTGCTGGATGGGGATTTGCTCCAGCTCTTGCTGCAGGATGCACAGTTGTTTTAAAACCAGCAGAAGTTACTCCACTTACTGCTATGAAATTAGCAGAACTTGGTAGAGAAGCAGGATTGCCTGAAAATGTTTTCCAAGTTGTAACAGGTTCAGGAAGAATTGTGGGCGAAACTTTAGTACAAGATCCAAGAGTTAGAAAAATAGTTTTCACTGGTTCAACTGAAATTGGTACTCAAATAATGGCTAAATGTGCGCCAAATGTAAAAAGAGTGACTTTGGAACTAGGTGGTAAATCTGCAAATGTAATTTTTGCTGACTCTGATTTGGAAAAAGCTGCAGCAAGTGCGCCTGGTTCAGTATTTGATAATGCAGGACAAGATTGCTGTGCTAGATCAAGATTGTTAATTGAAAGAAGTGCTTTCGATAAATTTATGCCACTTTTTGAAAAAGCTGTTAAAGCTTTTAAATGCGCAGATCCATTTGACACCTCAACAGAAATGGGACCACTTATAACAAAAGCGCATAAGGAAAAAGTTGCGTCCTATGTTGAAGAGTCATTAGTTGCTTTTAGAGGAACTGCACCTTCTGGTACTGGTTTTTGGTTTCCCCCAACTGTTTTGCATATAACTGATCGAAATCATAAAGCATTAAAAGAAGAAATATTTGGTCCTGTGGTTTCGGTTATAACTTTTGAAGACGAAGAAGATGCAATTAAATTGGCTAATGATTCTGATTTTGGATTAAGTGGTTCTATCTGGACAAATAATGGAGCAAAAGCTTTAAGAGTTTCCAGAGGAATTGAAAGTGGAAATTTATCTGTAAATTCTCATTCATCAGTTAGATACTGGACTCCATTTGGAGGATTTAAGAAATCAGGTTTGGGACGCGAGCTAGGTCCAGATGCACTTAACGCGTTTACCGAAGAAAAGAACGTATTTATCAATACCGATATATAAGGAGAAATTAAATTGAAGAGATTAGAAGGAAGAGTTGCCACTATTACTGGCGGCGGTTCAGGCATTGGTAAAGCAACAGCAATACGTTTTGCTTCTGAAGGAGCCCAAGTTGTTATTGCTGATATGGATGAAAAAAATGGTCAGCAAGTTGCCACCGAAGTAAATGGAACATTTATTAAATGTAATGTCACTGATAAACAAAGTGTTGATTCCTTGTTCGCAGAAGTCTTCAAAAAATTTGGCAAAATTGATATTGCTTTTAATAATGCTGGTATTTCTCCACCAGATGATGACTCAATTTTGATTACTGAACTTGAAGCATGGGACAAAGTCCAATTAGTTAATTTAACTTCTGTCTATTTATGCTGCAAAGCAGTTTTGCCTTATATGTTGGAAGCTAAAAAAGGATCAATTATCAACACAGCTTCTTTTGTGGCAACTCTTGCTGCAGCAACATCTCAAATTTCTTACACTGCATCTAAAGGTGGAGTGCTTGCAATGACTAGAGAACTTGGTGTGCAATTTGCTCGCGAAGGAGTAAGAGTTAATGCTTTGTCTCCTGGACCAATAAATACTCCACTTTTACAAGAACTTTTTGCAAAAGATAAAGAAAGAGCGCAACGAAGACTTGTTCATATTCCAATGGGACGATTTGGCGAAGCTCACGAAATTGCAGCAGCTGTTGCTTTTCTGGCAAGTGATGATTCATCTTTTATTACAGCATCAAATTTCTTAGTTGATGGCGGAATAACTGGAGCTTACGTAACACCACTTTAAAAAGTAAGAGCTAGTGATTATTTATTCTTTCGATATTCACTAGCTTTTTGCGTTAAAGCTATAAATAATCTTTTGTCTTGACTCATTTCAGGATGCCATTGCACACCTAAAGAAAATTCCTTAGATTCATCTTCTAAAACTTCAATTGTTTCATCTTCTGCCCAACCAGTAATGGTTAAATTTCCAGGAGTTTCAACTGCTTGATGATGTGAAGAATTAACTACCATTTCACTTGTTTGTAAAATTGTTGCAATTAATGAACCTTTTTTAAATCTAGCGCCATGATTAACAAATTGTGCTGGTGCAGGCCTGTGGTTAAGTTTTGTTACATCAGGTAAATGCTGAATCAAAGTTCCACCTTCGCTTACTGCCATTATTTGTAGTCCTCGACAAATTCCTAAGAAAGGAAGATTTAATTCTTTTGCTTTTTTATAAAGACTTATTTCTCCTGCATCTCTTTGAATTCTTGGCTTATCGCTAGTTTCATGTGAACTTTGGTTATATAGCCTTGCATCAATATCTGCTCCACCTGCGATTATTAATCCATCTAAACTTTCTAAAACATGTGATCCATTTTCATCTGGTGGAATAATTACCGCACGAGCTCCTGATTGAGTAACAGAAGAAACGTATTCAAAAGGTAAAACAGCAGCAGTAATATCCCAAGCACCCCACTTGGCGGGTTCAACGTAACAAGAAATTCCAATGACTGGTGAAGACATATATAAATAGTCTACGTTAGAGATGTGCAGATTCAACCTCTTATTTCTACTTCAACGAAACTTTCCAAAGAACAAATTAAGAGATATTCAAGGCATATTTTATTGCCTGAAATTGGATTAGAAAATCAAAAAAGAATAGCTAATGCAAAAGTTTTAGTAGTTGGTGCAGGAGGTTTAGGTTCCCCAGTTTTAATGTATTTAGCATCCTCTGGAATTAAAGAAATTGGCCTAGTTGAGTTTGATGTTGTAGATGAATCTAATTTACAAAGACAAGTAATTCATTCAACTAAAAATATTGGTCAATCTAAGGCAGTTTCAGCGAAAGCAAGAATTAATGAAATAAATCCTCATACAAATGTTGTGATTTTTGAAGAAATATTGACTCCAAAAAATGCTTTAGAAAGATTAAAAAACTTTGATGTTGTAATTGATGGATCAGATAATTTTGCTACTCGCTATTTATTAAATGATGCTTGCGTCATTTTAGATAAACCATATGTTTGGGCAAGTATCTATCGATTTGACGGACAAGTCAGTGTTTTTTGGAAAAAATACGGTCCTTGTTATAGATGTTTACATCCAGAAGTTCCACCAAAAAATATGGTTCAAACTTGTGCATCAGGTGGAGTTTTAGCAAGTATGTGCGCAACTATTGGTTCTTTGCAAGTTACTCAATGCTTACAAATTATCACGGGAGTTGGTGATGTTTTGATTGGAGAAGTTCTATCTTATTCTGCTCTTGATTCGAATTTTAGAAAAATTAAAATCAATAAAGATCCAAATTGTTTAGTTT
>CAXBQJ010000015.1:0-11622 GCA_963977775.1 uncultured bacterium | reverse complement strand
TGAATAGTTAGGTATAGAACCGGTAATTACAAAATTTAAATCTTTTAGTGGTTGAGGTCCTTGCACTTGGTCATCTTCCATTCTCACACCAGCTCTAGCCCATTTACCAACTATTTCTTTATGCCAATCTTCACTAAACCATTCTTTAACTGCAATGCCAATAACTTCACCAACTCCATTAACTTCAGATAGTTTTTCAATTTTTGCATTAGCAATATTTTCAATTGATTTAAATTCTCTTGCTAAAGCTTGCGCTGCTGTAGGACCAACATGTCTTATAGATAAGGCGACTAACACTCGCCATAATGGTCTTGATTTTGCATTTTGAAGTTGAGAAAGTAATTCTTCGCCGTTTTTATTTAATACTCTTTTTGTTTCATTTTTACCTGGTGCTCTTGTAAAATATTCACTTACCTCTAAATCTTTTTCCGTTAAATCAAATAAATCACCTTCATCTTTTAGGATTTGATCATTTAATAACGCCGCAGCAGATTTTGCACCAAGTCCTTCAACATCTAATGCTCCCCTTGCGCCAACATGAAACAGTCGTTCTCTTAATTGAGCTGGGCAAGTTCTTGCGTTTGAACAACGAAGATCAACGTCTCCTTCTTTAGCGGGTGCAAGTTTTGTGCCACACTCTGGACATTTTGTTGGCATAGAAAATTTCTTTTCATTTCCACTTCTTAATTCCACAACTGGTCCAACGATTTCAGGTATTACATCTCCAGCTTTTCTTAAATAAACTGTGTCACCAATCAAGACTCCTTTTCTTTCAATTTCTTGCATATTGTGCAAAGTCGCCATCGAAACAGTAGAACCAGCTACTTTTATTGGTTGCATAACTGCAAATGGGGTAACTCTGCCAGTTCTTCCTACGTTTACTTCAATGTCTATTAATTTAGTTCGAACAACTTCTGGTGGATATTTATAAGCAACTGCCCATCTAGGAGTTCTTGATGTTGCTCCAAGTTTTTTTTGTATTTCTAAATCGTTGACTTTTACTACTACTCCATCAATTTCATGAGTTAATTCTCTTCTTTTATTTCCATACTCTTCAATGAATTTGATGACATTTTTTAAATCTTTTGTAACTCTAGTAGTTGTTGCAATTGGTAAACCGAGATTTCCTAAGATTTCATAAGCTTGGCTTTGAGTTTTAAAATCAAGTCCTTCTAATGCACCTATTCCATGAACTACTAATTTTAATTTGGAAAGAGATGCGATTGCACGATCAAATTCTGTTTTGAGTTTATCGATTCTTTGTTCTGACTTTTTTTCATTTTTTGCAAGAGATAATTCTTCTTCTCTTTTATCGACCCTTTGTCTTATAGTTCCTGCCGCAGCATTTCTTGGATTAGCAAAAGGTGTTCTGCCGGTATCCATTACTTCATTGTTTAATTTTTCAAAGTCATCTAATTCAAAATATATTTCTCCTCTTACTTCAATAGTGGTAGGAATCTTTAAATTATTTGTGACTTTTAAAACTCTTGGAATATTAGAAATAAATTGAGTGTTATAGGTGACATCTTCGCCAACTCTGCCATCACCTCTTGTAGCAACTTTTGAAAGTTTTCCATCCAAATAAAGAAGATTTAGGGCTAATCCATCTACTTTTAATTCACAAATCGTTTCAGGAAGAGTTGATGTAGTTTTACAAATTCTATTTGCCCAGTCGTTTAATTCTTCAGAATCAAATACATCTTCCAAACTCATCATGCGAACTTTGTGTTCAACTGGTTCGAATAATTCTGAAGCAACTCCTCCCACACTTTGCGTTGGAGAATCTTGAGTGACTAATTCGGGGTAATCTTGTTCAAGTTTTTCTAATTCTCTAAATGCCTTGTCGTATTCCGCATCAGAAATAGTTGGTGAATCAAGTAAGTAATACTGTCTTCTTGCTTCTTCGATCTGGTCAACAAGTTCTAACCATTTATTTCGTGCTGAATCAGGAATAGACTTACTCATTATTAATTTCTAGCAGTTGAAACCACCGTGCCACTGCCTATTACTCTTTCGTTTTCATAAAGAGCAATAGTTTGACCTGGTGCTAATCCTTGTAATGAATCAATAAATTCAACCGTTAAATTTCCATCTTTATGAAATGCTTTTGCTTTTAATCTTTCCCCATGGGCTCTTACTTGAGCTAAACATTCAAATTGACTTTCTGGTGTTGGTCCACACCAAATAACATTTGTGGCTGTAACTAAATCTACTTTTAATAAAGTTGGTAAACCAACCATTACAGTTTTATTTTTAACATCTGTTTCCACCACATATCGAGGAGCACGATCTGGTCTTGGTTTTCCAAGATTTAATCCTCTTCTTTGCCCAACTGTAAATTCAAAAACACCTTCATGTTTTCCTAAAACTTCATTTGTTTCAGCATCAATTATTTGTCCTGGATCTTGTCCTAACTTTTTGTGTAAAAATCCTGCAGTATCACCATCTGGAATAAAACAAATGTCGTGAGAATCTGGTTTGCTAGCAGTAATTAATCCTCTTTTTTCTGCTTCTGCTCTAATTTCTGGTTTGGTTGAATTCCCTAAAGGTAAAATTGTGTGCCTTAGTTGTTCTGTTGTTAACACACTTAAAACATAAGATTGGTCTTTATTTTTATCAATAGCACTGTATAAAGTTGGACCATTTTCTGTTTCGACTATTTGGGCATAATGTCCGGTGGCGACTGCATCAAATCCAAGAGCAAGAGATCTTTCTAAAACAGCAGCAAATTTTATTTTTTCATTACATCTAACACAAGGATTTGGAGTTCTTCCTTGTGCATATTCACTAACAAAGTTCTCAATTACTTCTTTTTGAAATTCATCTGAAACATCCCAAACATAAAAAGGAATTCCTAAACGATCTGCAACTCTTCTTGCATCTCTTGCATCATCAAGTGTGCAGCAACCTTTTCCACCTGCATGTCCCTTAACTTTTGCAAGCGCTAAATGAATTCCTACAACGTCATAACCTTGATCAACTAATCTTGCTGCGGCAACTGAAGAATCAACTCCACCGCTCATGGCAGCAACTACTTTTTTTGTCATAATTTGCCTATTGGTTTTCCAGCTTTTCTAGCTCTTTCCACAACACTTGGCAAAACATTTAAAACATCGTCAATATCATCTGGAGTTGAAGAAGATCCAAATGAAAATCTAATTGAACCTCTTGCGCTTTGTTCATCTCTTCCCATTGCTAATAACACATGGGATGGTTGTGGAATTCCAGCAGAACAAGCAGAACCAGTTGAACACTCAATCCCTTGCGCATCAAGCAACATTAATACTGCATCACCTTCGCAACCTTTAAATGTAAAGTGCACATTTCCAGGCAATCGATTTTCTGGATCACCATTTAAAACAACATCAGGAACTTTTTCTAATACTTTATTAATTAAATCTTTTCTTAAGGAACTTAAACGTGTTGCTCTGGCAAATCTTTGACTAACTGAACTTGTGATTGCGGCTGCAAATCCTGCAATTTGAGGAGCAGCAACTGTTCCAGATCTAACTTCTCTTTCTTGTCCACCCCCATGAAGAACTGGTGTTAATTCAAGATCTCTTTTAACAATTAACGCACCTATGCCTTGCGGTCCTCCAACTTTGTGACCACTAACAGTTAATGCATCAACTCCACAATCTTGGAAATGAACTTCTAAACAACCAACTGCTTGAACAGCATCGGTGTGAAAAGGAATATTAAATTCATGAGCAATTTTTACTAGTTCTTTTATAGGTTGAACTGTGCCAACTTCATTGTTTGCCCACATAATGCTTACCAAAGCAACATCTTGTGGATTTTTTTCAATTGCTTTTCTTAAAGTTTCTGGTTGAACTCTTCCCAAACTATCTACCGGTAGTAATTCAACATTTGCATTTTCTTCTTCTTTTAACCACATGACAGGATCAAGAACTGCATGATGTTCTACAGCAGAAATTAAAATTCTATTTCTATTCTTATCTTTTTTTCTTTGTGACCAATAAATTCCCTTAACTGCTAAGTTATTTGATTCAGTGCCACCGGAGGTAAAAATTACTTCAACTGGTCTAGCACCCAAAGCTGCTGCAACTATTTCTCTTGCTTCTTCAACAACTTTTCTGGCTCTTCTGCCAGAAGAATGAAGAGATGATGGATTTCCAGGTTTTGCAAGTTCAGCCGTCATAGCAGCAACTGCCTCAGGCAACATTGGTGTTGTTGCTGCATGATCTAAATAAGTCATGTGCTTAAGTTTAGACGATTTAGAACAATGCGCTTGCTAGGTCTCTTCGAGCCTTTAAAACGTGAGGATCTGAATCGCCAACTACGACAAATAATTCAATAAGTCTTTCTCTTAATTTGTCTCTGTCAGCACCACTTGATATTTTTATTGCATTAATTAGCACACTAAATCCTGCTTCAGGATTTCCATTCATAAGTTCTAAATCAGCTAATTGCATTTGAGCTTCAAAATTCTTTTTATCTGCAGCATTTTTTAACACATCATTTTTATTTAATTTTGAACTTCTTTCCAAAAGCCCTACTTGCGCAATACCTGCAATAGCGGTTTGATCTTTAGGATTTTGATTTAACATATCTTTATAAATATTGTTTGCCACATTAAAATCACCTTTTTCAATGGCATTAAATGCTTGTTCCATTTTTGGATCAACTTTTTCTTCAACTTCTTCAGCTTTTTCTGCTACTTCTTCAGTTTCTTCACTTTTTACAATTCCTTTAACACCTTGTTCATTAGCAACTCTTATAACCTCAGTTAAAACTTGCCGAACTTGACTTTCAGGATGAGCTCCTTGAAATAAAGGTGCTGCTGAACCAGCGATTATGGCAAAAACTGCTGGAATCGACTGCACTTGAAATGCTGCAGCAATATTTTGATTTTTATCGATATCAACCTTTGCCAAAATAAATTTTCCATTAAATTCAGCTGCTAATTTTTCTAAGACTGGTGATAATTGTTTGCAAGGACCACACCACTCAGCCCAAAGATCAACAATAACTGGAACTTGATTCGAAGCATCAATAACTTTTTCTTGAAAATCACTTTCATCAACATCGATCACCACTCCACTTGGAGCATTTGCCAATGCAGAATTTGCTGCACTTTGTGCCTGTTTTGCTTGCGCTAATGCGCCTAGGTCAATAGCACCACGCATAGGTATTGAGTTTGCCAATCTTTATTTCACCTTCAAATATTTTTTTTACAACCTTACCCTTACCTTAAATATCGTTCCACTTCTCCATCGGACCATCCCAGGTAGTTGGCAAAGGATATTTTTCTGGGGCAACAAATTGAACAATATGATTTAGAACCTTGTAAACACTTTGTTCTCCCACCCAAAGATGTTTTGCACCAGCTTCAGCAATTATTTTTATATTCGGACTTATCGCAAATTTTTCTTTTGCTTCTTTTGGTTTCAAATAATCATCTAATTCAGGAACAAGTGCAACTACTGGAAAATTAACATTTTTCCATCTTGCTAATTCTTCTTGTGTAGTAAATCTTAAAGGAGGTGAAATAAGTATTACTCCACTCAAATCTTGGTCATAAGCATGACGAAGTGTTACATCTGTACCAAATGACCAACCAACCACGAATGGTTTTCCAAGATTATTATTTTTCACATATTCAATTGCAGCAATTAAATCTTTTCCTTCATTATTAGACGAATCAAAATTTCCACTGCTTCTGCCAAGTTTCGAACAAGTGCCCCTCGTGTTGAATCGAATAATATTTAAATTTGCTAAAGCAGGTAATCTCCAGGACATTTTTCTGTATAAATGGCTATCAGTATTTCCACCATGAGTTGGAAGTGGATGAACGGTAATGATGGTGGCTATTGCTTTTTCACTTTCTGGTTTCGCAATTTCTGCAACTAAATGTTCACCATCACTAGTTGTTAAATTAAAAGTTTCTCTTTTTGCTGGTAGAACTGAATTAGATACGATTTCTGCCATCAATCTTCTCTTTTGTATTTTTTTCGATTAGTAGTCCAACAAGGAGTATGCCAATGTCTTCTATCGTCAAGTTGTCCCACGATGTAGGCAACTGTATGAGGAGTTGCTCTTCTTATTTCTTGGTCACAACCTGGACAACGATAAGCCTTTGTAGCAGCAGAACCTGTTACTTTTCTAACGATCCAATCTCCATCATTCCAAACTTCAGTTTTTTCAATTCCTAATAATCTATTTAAATCAAATTCTTCATTTGCATTTTTCTTACTTTTTTTTGGTTTATTTCTTCTTGGCATTATTTAATCCTAAAACAATCTTTCTTCTTTTCTATCTAAACCTCGCAAAGCTTCATAATCAACAACCACACATTTAATTCCTCGATCTTGAGCAAGTGTTTTTGCCTGAGGTTTTATTTCTTGAGCAGCAAATATCCCAGTCACAGGTGATAGAAGGGGGTCTCTATTTAATAGTTCTAAATATCTCGTTAACTGTTCAACCCCATCAATTTCACCTCTTCTTTTTATTTCTATGGCAACCGTTTTTCCATCTTCGTCTTTACACAATAAATCGACAGGTCCAATCGCAGTTGGATACTCTCTTCTAACCAGTTGCCAGTTTTTTCCAAAAGGCTCTAAATTTTGCGCCAATAATTCTTGTAAATGAGCTTCTACTCCATCTTTAACTAATCCTGGATCTATTCCTAAATCATGAATTGAATTATGAATTACTTTCGAAATAGTTATTATTAATTTCTCATTAGTTTTATTTTCAACAGTAATAATTTTTTTATCCTCATCATTTTCTTCTTTTATAAAACAAGGTGGACTCATCCAGTTAAGAGGTTTATATGCACGATCATCGGCATGAATAGAAACTGAGCCATCGGCTTTGAAAAGAATTAACCTGGTTGCTTCAGGAAGATGCGCAGTGAGTCTTCCCACATAGTCAACTGTGCAATCTGCCACGAGAAGTCTCATAAGTTGATGATGCCGGATGGTCAAAAGTGCGCAACAATTGCATTCATGATGACTTGGGGAAGCAGTACCTATGTATTACTGCCATTGTTTGTAGGAACTGGAATTTTGATTCTTATCCTGTTTTTGCGCTGGGGTTTTAGTGCTAAGAAAAGTTCCTTGATTGAAAGACCTACCAAAGCGAGCTTTAAAGATGACTACGGAGTTTTAGTTCCAATAAATAATCCTGCTAACTATGCAGAAGGAGAAAAATTGCGTCAGGAATTAATTTCTCATGGCATAAAAGCAACTCTTGCATTTACTTTAGAAGGACCTCAAATTATGGTGTGGCCAAAAGATGAAACAAAAGCTAGAGAATTAATTAGAAAACTTGTTTAAAGTTACCGGTTAGCTCCAGGAACCCACAAAACATCGCCTTTTTCTCTATTGGCAAATCTTGCTAAAACAAACAATAAATCTGAAAGTCTATTCAAATAACGAGCTGGAGTTTCTGTCATAACTATTTTGTGAGCAGTTAGTGCAGTCCAGGTTGATCTTTCTGCTCTGCGAACTATTGTTCTTGCCAAATGCAAAAGCGCTGCCCCTGCTGTTCCGCCAGGTAAAATAAATGAGTTTAAAGGTTTTAAAAATGAGTTGTAGTGATCAATTGCTTTTTCTAATTCATCAACATAGTTAGGTAAAACTCTTAATTGTGGTAAATCATTCTTTTTGCCAACTGGTGTAGCAAGATCTGCTCCAACATCAAATAAATCATTTTGCACTCTAGTTAAAAGTTCAACCACTTCTTGATCTAAATTTCCCAGTGCAATAGCAACACCAATTGCTGAATTTGCTTCATCAACATCTGCAAAAGCTTCAAGTCTTAAATCTGTTTTTAATGCTCTTGACATATCCCCCAAAGCAGTTGTGCCATCGTCACCGGTTCGGGTATAGATACGAGTCAAATTAACCATGAGTAGAGCCTACGTCTGAAATGCTCTTTGCACACTTTGGTTGGGTAACCTTGTGAGTCATGGAAGCATTTAAAGTAGAGAAATCAGGCCCTCTTAAGGGTGATGTCTTCGTGCCTGGTGCCAAAAATAGTGTTTTAAAACTAATGGCAGCTTCATTGATGGCTGAAGGTAAAACAACACTTTTAAATGTGCCAAACATTCTTGATGTTGAAATCATGGCTGAATTGTTAAGAAGATTGGGTTGCCAAGTATTACATGATGTTAATAAATCTTTAATAGAAATTGATGTACCAAAAACTATTGGTCATAAAGCAGATTATGACTTAGTAAGAAAAATGCGAGCTTCAATTTCGGTTTTAGGTCCACTTATTTCAAGGTGTGGACAAGCAGATATAGCACTTCCAGGTGGAGATGCAATTGGATCTCGTGGACTTGATATTCATTTACAAGGATTAGAAAAATTAGGGTGCGAGGTTCATAGCGAACATGGATATCTAATTGTTAGAGCTGAAAATGGTTTAGCAGGAACAAATATTGCTCTTGATTTTCCTAGTGTGGGAGCCACAGAAAATGTTTTAATGGCAGCAGTTTGTGCCAAGGGAATTACCACTATTGAAAATGTAGCAAGAGAACCTGAAATTGTTGATTTATGTAATTTGCTTGTCAAAATGGGTGCAAATATTGAAGGAATTGGTTCAAGTGTTTTAGAAATAACTGGAGTTGAAAAATTAAAACCAACTTCTCATGAAGTTGTACCTGATCGTATAGTTGCCGGAACTTGGGCAATCGCTGCAGTAATGACCCAAGGAGATTTAACTATTCACGGGGTGAGACCAAGTGATATGGAATTAGTTTTAGAAAAATTAAGAGATTCTGGTGCAGAAATTAAATCTGTGGAGGATCGTTTACATGTGAGCATGGACCAAAAGCCAAGAGCTGTAGATATTGTGACACTTCCTTATCCAGGTTTTCCAACAGATTTACAACCACAAATGATTGCTTTAAATTCCATAGCACAAGGATCATCTATGGTTACTGAAAACCTTTTTGAAGCAAGATTTAGATTTGTTAATGAATTAGCAAGATTAGGTGCGGATGTAAAAATTAATGGACATCATTGTTTGGTCAGAGGAATTGAGAAATTATCTGGGGCTCCTGTGGAAGGTACTGATGTCAGAGCTGGAGCTTCTTTAGTATTAGCTGGTTTAGTTGCTGAAGGAACCACTTTGGTGCACGAAGTACACCATGTTGATCGCGGTTATGCAAATTTTGTAGAGAATTTAAAAAGTCTAGGTGCCAAGATTGAAAGAATTAATTACTAATCTTATCAACAAGTTGTAATAATTCTTCTCGATTTTTAACTTTTAGTTCGTAATAAATTTTACTTATATCTTGTTTAATTGTTGACATACTATAGCCAAGATAATTTGCGACGTCAGAGTTTGAATAATCTTGCATTAATAATGCAAGAACTCTTTTTTGCCTTTTAGTTAAATTTACTAAAACACTCTCAGTTGCAATATTTTTTCCAGACTCACCCATCTCCTGATCTAACTTAAGCCCAGAAATACTAGTCAAAATTCTTAATGCATAAACAAATTCTGGGGTTGAATCTAGTTCGAGTTTAGAAAACATTCCCAGGGCAGCTCTTGGGTACTTCAAGCAAGAAAAAGGAATTGCAATGAAAGTTTTAGATCTATTATCTAATTCTAAATTTTGTAACATTCTATATTCTTCAGACCAATAAGGAAGAGTATTTATCCACACAATTTTATTTTCATTTAAGGCATCAGTTACAGGTAATTTTCTTTCTAGGGAGAATTCATTCCACTCATTTGAATAAGTTTGTAAAATGCCAAACGATCCAACATTACGAACGGTGTCATATTTAGTTGCTTCCACCATAAATGCAGAAATAAATCCATGTTGATTTTCAAGTAACTTGATCAACTTTTCACAAATTAAATTCTCATTTACTTTCGGAACTTTCAAAGTCTCAATAAATAATTGAACTAATTGGAATGAATTCTTCCATCGATTCAGCATCAATTAGCCTCTAAACTATTTTTATTTATTGAATTCTATAAACCTAAATTTAAATCTATTACTGCGGGTTTACTGATGAGGGAATATTCTTAAATGTCCAAATTTTAAATAAACAAAATAAATAGTAAAAGTAATGCCCCATTATTTTTGATTAATTCCATGATGTACTCAAATTCAAATCTTGCATGGCCCCCCGCAGTGCGAGTAGCTTTTAACTTATTTGACTGCACCCATCGTTTAATAGTTTTTGGATTAACATTAAAAAGCTTGGCAACTTCACCAGTTCTAAGCCATCTGCGATTACTCAAAAATTACCCCCACTAAATCCTTGCTCAGTATGTATTGAGAATGTCGCAATTGCATAGGTCAAAAAAGGACATTCTTTAGATTTATTCGAAGAATCCCAAAAGTTCTTTCTACAAATTTGTAGACCAATAGTTTGAAAAATAAACTTAACTTCACAAGATTTTGTGCGTATTTCAAAGCGCAAAATATTTGGAGTATTCGACTTAGGGCACAATATTTATATGACATTAAAAGAAACTTTAAAAGCTGATTTAACACAAAGTATCAAAGATCAAAACTCAGTAATTTCAGGCACATTAAGAATGGCATTAACAGCTATTACAAATGAAGAAGTTTCTGGCAAAGAGGCAAAAGAACTAAGCGATAACGAAGTTTTAGTTGTATTGACTAAAGAAGCAAAAAAGAGAAAAGAATCAGTAGAGGCTTATTTACAAGCTAATAGAAAAGATTTAGCAGATAAAGAATCGGCTGAATTAAAAGTTTTAGAAAAATACCTACCGCAAGCATTATCAGATGAAGAGTTAAACAAAATTATTGATGAAGCAATTGCTGAAGCTAAAGCACAAGGTGCTGAAGGTGGAAAAGCTATGGGTGTAGTTATGAAAATTGTGCAACCAAAAACAGTAGGAAGAACAGATGGTGCACAACTTGCTGCAAAAGTAAAAGCTAAATTAAATTAATTTCCAGTAATTGCTAAACGTGATTCAGCGCGTTTGAGTGCTTCTTTATCTCCAGTTTTTGTTGCTTCTTCTTTTGCAATTTGAGCACGTTTAACATCTATTTCATTTGCAAGTTCAGCTGAATCTGCTAACACGATTACGTTGTTGCTATCAACTGTGACAAAGCCACCATGAATTGCTGCTTTTATTTCTTCACCCTCAATTGGTTTTATGGTGATGGGACCATCTGCTAGCGAAGCAAGCAAAGGTGAGTGACCTGGAAGTAAACCGATTTCTCCAGATTTTGTTCTCAAAATAACTTTGCTTGCTTCACCAGACCAAACTTTTGAGTCTGTTGCAACAACTTCAACTTTTAATGGCATTTAAATTCTTTACTTTCCTGCCAATTTTGCAGCATTCTTTTGTACATCTTCAATACCACCAGACATGAAGAATGCTTGTTCTGGAAGATGATCAAAGTCGCCATCAGCTAATGCTTTAAAGGAAGCAATAGTTTCTTCCAATGGCACAAAAGAACCTGGTTGTCCGGTGAAAGCTTCTGCCACGAACATGTTTTGAGATAAGAATCTTTGAATTCTTCTTGCTCTACCAACAAGTACGCGATCTTCTTCACTGAGTTCATCAATACCAAGAATTGCAATGATGTCTTGCAAATCTTTATATCTTTGCAAGATTTCTTTAACTCTTTGTGCAACTGCGTAATGTTCTTCACCA
>CAXBQJ010000014.1:0-11836 GCA_963977775.1 uncultured bacterium | reverse complement strand
AAGTGTTCCGGGTAAAAATCCCAAGCGTTCTCCAGCTTCGACTGCTGGCCTTGTCAAAATAATTCTATTAATCTGTTTAGATTGAAGCGCCTGCACCGCTTTAGCCATTGCTAGGTATGTTTTTCCAGTTCCGGCAGGACCGATTCCGAAGGTGATTGTGTTTGAATCAATTGCTTCAACATATTTTTTTTGATTAAAAGTTTTCGGCCTAATTGCTTTACCCCGTGAAGTTAAAATATCAACAGTTAGAACTTGGCTTGGATTTTCTTGATTCTCATCGCGAATCATCGAAATTGATCTCTCTACGACTTCGGCATTTAAAGATTGACCAGTTCTTAGTAACGAAATCATCTCTGAAAAAAGTTGGTTTAAAGTCTTTACATCCTGCGTTGGGCCTGAAATATTAATTTCATTTCCTCTAACATGTAAATTTATATTAGAGAATTGTTTTTCAATTATTTTTAAATTTTCATCATTGGTTCCAAGTAAAGATGTCATTGAAACTGAGTTAGGAATCAAAATTCTTGATTGAAATTCATTACTTAAACTTGTCATTTAATTAAATAATATTCTCAAAAGTTTCTTAGTTCTTAGCCTGGTGGCCAACTTAGGCTTCTGCCGCCTAAAACATGAGCATGAACATGAAAGACAGATTGCCCACCATCTTTACCTGTATTTATAACAATTCTAAATCCATTATTTAAATTCTCTTGTTTAGCTATTTGAGTTGCTACCTTCATCAATTCAGAAGTAAGTGATAGATCACTTTGTACTAATTCATCTACATTCTCAAAATGTTTTTTAGGGATAGCCAAAATATGGGTAGGTGCTTTTGGATCTATATCAAAAAACCCTAAAAAATTTTCATTTTCATAAACTTTATGACATGGGATTTCTTTTTTTACTATTTTACAAAATAAACAGTCACTCATTTTTCTATTTTACCCATCTAGTTAAAGACATCAAAATAGATGCACCTATAGCTCCAGCCGATGATGTTCTTAAAATAGAATCTCCCAATCTTGCGTCAACTGCGTGATACTTTTTAAATAAATCTAATTCTTCCTTTTCAATTCCACCCTCAGGACCAATTACTAATAAATAACTTTCTAGGTTATTTTCAATTTGGTCAATAATTTTTTTAGGTGAGTCAGGGTCTAAAACTATAACTTTAGAAAATTTATTAAAAATATTTACTAAATTGGGAGATTTTAAAACATTTGTTATTTTTGGAAAAATTCCTCGTCTAGATTGTTTTGATGATTCACGTGAAATTTGAATCCATTTCTCTAACGCTTTATCTTCTTTTTCATCCCATTTAGAAACACTTCTGTTGGCCTGCCATGGAATAATTTCATCTACACCAACTTCAGTTAAAAGCTCGACTGATAAATCAGATCGATCTCCCTTTGCCAATGCTTGTGCGACAGCTATTATTGGTTTCTTTTGATTTTGTTGCTGAGTTTGTCTTGACTCAAGTAACAGTGATTTACCAGACTCGATCTTTAAAACTATTGCTTCAACAACTAATCCTTCACCATTTGTGATAAATACGATTTCGCCCTCAGTTACTCTTCTGACTTTGATTGCATGATGGGCTTCTGATCCACTTAATTTGAATTCTTTTTGATTTACTGATATTTCTGAACTATAAAAGTATGCTGGTTGCATAAATTAGCGCGAAAAAGCATCTTTTAGTCTAGAAAAGAAACTTGTTTCATTTATTTTTTCTGGCTCAATTTTTAAATCATCTTCATTTCTAAGTTCAGATAACTTTTTCATTAAATTTTTCTGTTCTTCACTTAAATTGCTAGGTGTTTCTACATTTATCTCTAAATGTAGATCCCCATATCCCTCACGACGTAGTCGCGGCATTCCTTTTCCACGAAGGGTAATAACTGTTCCAGACTGAATCCCAGGTTTTACAATTACACTTTCTTGACTACTTAATGTTTTAAATTGAAAAGTAGTTCCTAAAGTCGCTGCTGTCATAGGTATATTTATTAAACTGTGTAAATCATCTCCATTTCTATGAAGAGTTTTATGTGGTTTCACAATTATTTCTAAATACAAATCTCCAGCTTCTCCACCACCTGGTCCAACTTCTCCTCTACCAACTAATTGCACTCTTGTTCCACTATCAACTCCTGCAGGAATCTGTGCATTTAATGTTGCACGAGTTCGAACTCTTCCTTCTCCTGAACATTCTGCACATGGACTTGGTAAAACTGTTCCAAATCCAGAACATTGTGGACATGGTCTGCTAGATACAACTTGACCTAACAAAGATCTTTGAACTGCTTGTACATCTCCTCTTCCTCTGCACATAGAACAAACAGTTGGGCTAGTTCCTGGAAGACAACATGAACCTTGGCAAACTGAACAAACAACTGCTGTTTCAACTGTTAAATCTTTTGTTAGACCAAGAAATGCATCGTTTAAATCAATTTCAATTTGTATAAGTGCATCCTGGCCACGTCTGGTTCTAGACCTAGGGCCTCGTTGCTGCGTTGAACCAAAAAATGCATCAACAAAATCTCCAAGTCCTCCAAATCCAAATCCGCTTGCACTTGGTCCATTCCCTGAAAACCCTAAATCATACATTCGTCTTTTTTGATCATCACTTAATGTTTCATACGCTGTAGTAACTTCTTTGAATTTTTCAGCAGCACTTGGATCTGGATTTAGATCAGGATGTAATTCTCTTGCTAATTTTCTGTATGCTTTTTTAATTTCATCACTACTAGCATCACTTTCGACACCGAGTAAATCGTAATAATCATTAGCCATTATTTGGATCCTAAAATTCTTCCTAAATACCTTGCTACTGCTCTTACTGCAGATATTGTGCCTGGATAATCCATTCTGGTCGGTCCAACTATTCCTAATTTAGATAATGATTCTCCAGCAAAATATCCAGATGAGACCACACTTGCTGCATGTAGGTTGGCGACTTTATTTTCATGGCCAATTCGAATAAATAAATCATCTTCGCTAACCATCTCGCCAAGAAGTTTTAGAACCACGACATTTTCCTCAATTTCATCAAGTACAGGTAATAGTTTTTTACTAAATTCGGTATCGAGTTTGGCTAAATTACGAGCTCCACCCACAACCACTTTTTGGTCAGATTTTTCCACGACCATTAATTTGATTCGCTCTAAAATATTTTTGACAATAATACTATTTTGAGTAGAAATTTTTGATGCCAAGCCATCTAAAATATTAGGTACTTCGATAAATTTTTTATCTGTAATATTCTTCTTTAAATTTTGCCTTAAGTTATCAATTTCCATTAAATTTATTTCATTATCTTGTTCAACTGTTACTTGCTCTAATCGTCCACTATTTGCAACAAGAACTATCATTATTCTTTTTTCATTAATTGAAACTAAATCAATATGTCTTACAATAGAGCCTGAAAGTATTGGATATTGAACTAAAGAAATTTGACCTGTTAATTGTGAAAGTAATTTAACTGTTTTTTGCATAACGTCATCAAGATCCACCGCACCTTCTAAAACTTGTGTAATAGCTCTAGTCTCTGCGGTTGAAAGTGGTCTTACTTCATTTAAGCGATCAACAAAAGTTCTATACCCTTTATCTGTTGGAATTCGCCCTGCACTTGTGTGGGGTTGAACTATGTAACCTTCATCTTCTAATACGGCCATTTCATTTCTAACTGTTGCCGGTGAAACTTTTAAACTGTGTCTTTCAACTAAACTTTTAGATCCAATAGGTTCTTGAGTTACCACATAGTCTTCAATGATTGCACTTAATACAGCGAACTTTCTTTCATCCACTTTTTAATTCACCATTTCGCTTTTAGCACTTTAACCCTTCAAGTGCTAGATTACTTTAGAATTAGAGTTTTAGCCAATTAGTCTAGATTATTAATAGTCAAAGTCTTACTAAATTGATAATTTTCTAAAAACTAGGTCAGCTAACAACCTACCTTTTCTAGTTAAGACTAAATTTTTATTTCCAATGTCAATCAAACCCTCGCGTGCAAGATCTTCAAAGATTTCACTTTTCAAAGTACTTTTATCAATCCCTTTTTTCAATCTCGTTTCTAGCATAATTTTTTCTGAAACAATTTGGTTAGGAGTTAAAATTTCACGGGCTTTGGCTGGTGAATTTTCATTTTCTAATTTCTTTCTCCAAGTTTCGGGTAACTTGTGATTCCACCAACGTATACCTTCAATATGAGAGTGAGCACCTGGACCAATTCCCCACCAATTATTTCCTAGCCAGTAATTTAAATTATGTCGACATTCATAGCTTTCTTTACTCCAATTTGATATTTCATACCAAGTAAAACCATTTTTGGATAAAAATTCATCAGCAAATAAATATTTTTCGGCAGCTAAATCTTCATCAACTTGCTTTATAGAACCTTGTTTTAAATCTCTTCCCATTTTTGTGCCTGGTTCAATTACTAATGAATAGGCTGATATATGTTTTGGATTTAGCTCTACTGTTTTTTCTAAAGTTTTAATCCAATTATCAAGACTCTCAGAAGGAGTCCCATAAATTAAGTCAAAACTATAATTAAATAATTTATTCTTATTTAGAATTTCTGTAGCCTTTTGGACATTCTCGATTTTGTGACTTCTATCTAAAATGTTAAGTATTTTTTGATCTGAACTTTGCATTCCTATAGAGATTCGATTTACACCACAATTAATCCACCCAACAACTTTTTCTTCAGTAATATCATCTGGATTTGCCTCTAAAGTAATTTCTATGGATTTAGAAAATGAAAATATTTCGCTTAATTCGGACATGAAATGCTTTAATTCTTTTATATCTAATAAAGATGGTGTACCTCCACCAAAAAAAATAGTGTCGAGTTCCAAATCTTTTTTAAGTGTTCGCCTTGCAAACCTTGCCTCTTTTAAAGCATTACTTGCCCACTCACTAATTTGATCTTTTAAATTTAATTCACTTGGAGTGTAGGTATTAAAATCACAATAACCACAGCGTTTTGAACAATATGGGACATGCACATATAAAGAAAATGGTTTTAACTCGAGATTGTCAAAATTAATATCAAGATTTCCATCTAAAGGCGCGTTTTCACCTTGTGGTTCTTGCGCCATTTAATTCCTAATTACTTGTTTGTGTACATTTCTTCTACTAAAGAATTATATCTTGAACCAACAACTTCACGTTTAACTTTCATACTAGGAGTTAATTCTCCAGAATCAATGGCTAAATCTGCAGGTAAAATCCTAAAGTCTTTTATTTGCTCCCATGGATTCAACGAACGGTTTAATTGTTCAATCTCACTTGAAATTTGGTCGAAGACAACCTTATCTTTTAGTAAGGAACTGTATCCACCTTCAATTTTTCTTTGTTCTGCAAAGTTCTTTAAACTTTCTGGGTCAACGGCAACTAATGCTGTTACAAATGCTCTATTTGTTGCTTGCACAATCATATTGCTTGCAATTTTTGTTATGCCCTTAAATTTTGATTCTATATAACTTAATGCGACAAATTTTCCAGTTGAAGTCTTTACTAAATCTTTCTTGCGATCAGTAATTCGAACTCTTCCTTGATCATCAATCTGGCCAATATCTCCTGATCTAAACCAACCATCCTCTGTTATGCATTTTGAAGTTTCTTCTGGCATATTGTGGTAGCCCTTCATAACGCCAGGTCCCTTAATCAAAATTTCACCATCGGTATCTAATTTAATTTGCATTCCATTAAAAATTTCACCAACAGTTCCAATTCCCAAAGTATTTGGTCTATTTAACGTAGTAGCTGCACTTGTTTCTGTTAATCCGTAGCCTTCAAGAATTGTTAAACCAGCAGCTTCAAAAAACCAAGCAACATCTGTCGACAAAGCGGCTGCTCCTGAAACAAAAAATCTTATTCTTCCACCCATTCTTTTTTGTAATTTGCTAAAAACTAATTTGTTTGCAATTGCAAGTTGAGCTTTTGTTGCTTTATCCGGTTCAAGCCCCTCGAGTCTTTTCTTTTTTGCCGAATTAATTCCTAGATTTACTGCCCATTTAAATATTTTTTCTTTCGCTCCACCATGATGTTCGACATCGCCTGTGACTTTTGCATAAATTTTTTCAAAAATTCTAGGCACTGCTCCCATAAATGTGGGTTTAACAAAAGCTAAATTTTCAACTAGACGATCTACTTGACCATCCACCGCCGTTGTAAAACCAATTTGTAGTTGTGCTGCGAGCAAAACGCTTCCGAATGAATGCGCTAATGGAAGCCACAACATTTGCACATCGTCTGGTCTAAGAATTCCTAAAGTTTCAATTGTTGCCCCTTCAAAAGTCCAATTTGAGTGAAGTAGTACAACACCTTTGGGTCTTCCTGTTGTTCCAGAGGTGTACATCAAAGTTGCTAAGTTGTTTGAATTTATCGTTTCAATTCGATCTGCAACTAGTCTTGGAGAATTTCTTAAATTTTGCCTTCCCAACTCTTCCAATTCATCTAAACTAATGATCCAGTCCCCATCGCCTGTTCCATCAAAAACAATTACTTTTTGAACAGTTTTTAATTGACTTTTTCTATTTCTTAATTTAGTTAATTGCTCTTCATTTTCAGCAAAAACAAATTTTGCATCTGAGTCATTCAGAATGTAGGAAACATCATCAGGCTCAGTCTGAGCGTAAACAGTTGTCACTGCTCCACCAGCAGTCAAAATTCCTAAATCAGCTGCAACCCATTCATATCTGGTCATACTTGCAATTGCGACACGTTCTTCGTTTTTTAAACCTAATCCGATGAGTCCTGCGGCAATATTTATGACTTGTTCGTTAACACCTTGCCAAGTTAGCGTTGACCATCCACTCTGACTTCTTTTCATAAATGCCGGTGAATTTGGAGCAACTCTTACGCGTTCTTGCAGCATGTGTGCAACTGATCTTGCTGGAGTTGGAATTGGTGCGCTCAAACTTCCAGTCATAGTTTTAGACACTAAATTTCTCCCCGTATATAAAGTCTTCTTTCCTATCTATCAGATAACTCTGCTTCATGACTAGCCCTAATTAGCCAAACTTATTCAGATTTCCTCAAGAAAGTTATTTTTTTTCTTTTGAAATATTGTCCGAATTGGTCTGAAGGGCAGCTACAAATGCCTCTTGCGGCACTTCAACTTTGCCAACCATTTTCATACGTTTTTTACCTTCTTTTTGCTTTTCTAAAAGTTTTCTTTTTCTGGTGATATCGCCTCCATAGCATTTGGCTAAAACATCTTTTCTAATTGCTCTGATGGTTTCTCGAGCAATAATTCTTGAACCAATTGCGGCCTGGATAGGAACTTCAAATTGCTGTCTTGGAATTAAATCTTTTAATCGACTCGTCATTTCAACTCCATATGCATAAGCTTTATCTTTATGAACTATTGATGAAAATGCATCTACTGGATCTCCGTGCAATAAAATATCAACTTTCACTAAATCAGAAACTTGTTCACCTGATGGTTCGTAGTCAAATGAAGCATAACCTCTAGTTTTTGATTTCAGTTGATCAAAAAAATCAAAAACAATTTCTGCCAAAGGTAGTGTGTAACGAAGTTCGACTCTATCTTCAGATAAATAATCCATCGCATGCATTTGTCCTCGTCTATCTTGTGCTAATTCCATAACGGGACCAATGTATTCACTTGGCGTCAAAATAGTGGCTTTAACCACTGGCTCAAATATTTCTTTAACTTTTCCATTAGGAAATTCACTCGGATTTGTAATTGATATTTCTTGATTATCTTCCATCACTATTCGATACCCAACACTTGGAGCTGTCGAAATTAAACTTAAATCAAATTCTCTATCTAAACGTTCTCTGACAATTTCAAGGTGAAGTAAACCCAAAAATCCGCACCGGTAACCAAATCCGAGTGCAACAGATGATTCAGGTTCATAAACAAGTGCTGCATCATTTAATTGCAATTTGTCTAGTGCATCTCTAAGTAATGGGTAATCACTTCCGTCAATAGGAAAAAGTCCGGCAAAAACCATCGGCTTAGGATCTCGAAAACCTGAAAGAGCCGTATTCGCTGGTTTCAAAGAGTCTGTAATTGTATCTCCAACTCTTGATTGACGAACGTCTTTAACACCTGTTATTAAATAACCGACCTCTCCAACACTTAAGCCTTTTGTTGATTTGGGTTCAGGTGAAATAACACCAATATCGAGCAATTCATGTGTTGCACCAGTTGACATCATCTTTATTTTTTCTCGAGGTAAAAGTTTTCCATCTACAACGCGCACATAAGTTACAACTCCCCTATAAGTGTCGTAAACAGAATCAAAAATCATTGCTCTTGCAGGTGCATTACCTTCACCAATTGGTGGTGGTACCTCAACTATTACTAAATCAAGTAATTCTTTAACTCCCTGTCCAGTTTTTGCACTAACTCTTAAAACATCACTTGGATTACATCCAACGATGTGTGCAAGCTCAGCTGCATATTTTTCTGGTTGTGCTGCTGGTAAATCTATTTTGTTAAGAACGGGAATTATTTTAATATCTGATTCAATTGCTAAATATAAATTTGCTAACGTTTGCGCTTCTATTCCTTGCGCTGCATCAACTAATAAAATGGCACCTTCGCAAGCAGCAAGTGATCTTGAAACCTCATAAGTAAAATCAACGTGGCCTGGAGTGTCAATTAGATTTAATACATAATTTTTTTTATCTAGTCCTACCCAAGGCAATCTGACTGCTTGAGATTTAATTGTGATTCCTCGTTCCCTTTCAATATCCATACGATCTAGATATTGAGCTCTCATATTTCTTTCTTCTACAACTCCAGTAATTTGTAACATTCGATCTGCCAATGTTGATTTTCCATGATCAATGTGGGCAATAATGCAAAAATTTCTAATTAATTCCGAAGGTGTTTGTCCTGCTGGATTTATTTCTGAATTCACTTTAAATATTTAGGTCTTTCCCGTGTGCTGTTGAAGTTGAATCTGGGTGCTTAGTCACCTCTATATAAGGACACGCTACTCTGGAGTAGATGTGTTAAGCCTAAGCGCCTCACATAATTACGTTAAAAGAAAAGAGTTTTTAAATTGGCAAATATCAAATCGCAAATAAAGCGTATAGGTCAAAATAATGCTGCTCGTGACAGAAATAAAACTGTTCGTTCTGCAATCAAAACCACAATTCGTAAATTTAATGAAGCATTAGCCTCAGGAGATGCAAGTGCTGCCAAACTTGCAAAAGAAGCAAGCAAACAGCTTGATAAAGCAGTTTCAAAAGGTGTAATACATAAAAATCAAGCTTCAAATAAAAAATCTGCAATAAACAAAAAGTTAGCAAAATTAAAAAAGTAATTATTTAGCTGAAAAAGCTATCTTTCTTACAGTATTTTCTAATAAGAATCTCTTTTGGTTTAAATCTAAATAAATTCCATCAAAACCTGCCCGCATGTAAGCATCAACTTTTGCAAGCTCTACAACCGCATTTGCTAAAGAGGTTTGGTTCCAATTTCTTAACTGAATTCTTAAATATTTAACTTGTGATGGAGAAATTTTTAATTCTTGGGCGACTTGATAATCATTTGCTGATGGCGGTAATGCAGCCAATTTAACTAACTTTCTTAGCGATCCAGAAATAATGGTAACTATATATACTCCTGAATTTGAGTCTTGCTCCAATAAATCATTTAATGCTTTTAATGCCATCTCATAGTCGCCATTAAAAAGTGCATTAGAAATGTCAAACACTTTAACTGCAACATTTCCTTGATAATACTTTTTAACAGATTCTATTGTGATATTTTCTTCAGTAACATCAAAACATAATTGGCTAATTGCTGAATGTAATTCCTCTAAATTTTCACCTACCGCATCTCGAAGAGCAATTAAGGCATCCTCATTAATTTGTCTCTTATTTCTTTTAAATTCACTTCGCATAAAATCTAATATTTGATTTGGAGCTTTAATTACTTCACACTGAATTTCGTTTATTTTCTTTTTCTGTAAAGCTTTTACTATTCCAGTTCCACCTGCTCCCCCTCGATGAACAATAATCACAAAATTATTACCTATATCTTGCGAATCAATACTTTTTATAAATTGAACTAATTTTTCGTCTAATTTATCTTCAGCTACATTTATTTCATCAATTATTACTATTGATTGATTTCCAAAAAGATTTGGTGATAAATAGTCAATTAATTGAGAAAAGGCATCTTCATTTGTTGCAATTAAATGCTTTTTTTCTATTTCTTTTTGCTTTTGTTTTACTTTATTTACGACTAAATCTATTTCTCTGTCAATTAAAAAATCAGTTGATCCAATAATCAGGTTTATTTGAGATAGGTCTTTCATGGTGATTTAAGCCTAGTTGGTCATCGAATATTTAATTGAGTCATCTTTATCAATAAATATAGAAACAGAACCACTTGTTGCACTATCGATAACTTTTATCCCAGAATTTTCATATAATTTGATAGTTTCTTTTGAAGGATGTCCATAAGTGTTTTTGTCTCCAACACTTATCAAAGCCAATCTAGCCCCACTCCATTTTGGAAACCATTGGTCTTGAAATTTAGATCCATGATGAGGAATCTTAATCAAATCAACATTTGGATTAATCCACTTAGTTCGGATTTCTTTTTGTGCCGGTGGTTCAACATCGCCAGTCAAAAGAACTGAAGCATTACCTATCGAGGCAATCACCACCACACTTGAATTATTTGCAATCGATTCAATTAACATTTTTTTCCTCATTGGCCATAAACATTTGATTGAAATATCGCCTATCTTAAAACTATCTCCACTAATTAGAAATTTGATTCTGTTTTTCCCTAAAATGTTTTGTACTTGTAGTGATTCTTCTTCTGGTTCATTAACCCAAGTTGTATATACATGATTTATTGGAAAATTAGAGTATATTTCTTCCAAACCATTTACATGGTCTATATGGAAGTGAGTAAGAATTAAAACATCAATTTTTGAAACTTTTAATTTCTTAAGACAATTGGTCATAAGATTTCCATCGGGGCCAACATCAACTACTATGACATTATTTTTTGAATCTTTAACGACTAATCCATCGCCTTGCCCCACATCGCACATCACAAATTGAGCATTATTTATAGGCCAATCACTTACTTTAAAAAATTTACCAATAATAAATAAACTCATAAATGAAACCAGTGTTATTGATCCACAAATTTTCAAGAAAAAGTAAGTCTTTGATTTTATTAAGTATAAATAGATTATAATAATGATTAAATTAACCGATAAAAAACTTATAAATCCTTTTTGTATTTGAATTTGATTTAAATTTTGACTTGCAAAAAAATGAGCGATAAAAATAATCCAATTTGTAAAAAATCCAGATATAAAGTTAATTATTGAAGAAATTTCCAGGTTTAGATTTACAATAACAAGTGCCAAATACCCTAAAACTGTAATAAATGGTATGACAGGCGTAACTAATAAATTTGCAAATACTGACCAGATTGAAATTTGACCAGTAAAACCAACTACTAATCCTAAAGTTGAAATTTGAGCTGATAAGGCAACAGCGATAGCGGCAATAAATTTTTCATTTAAGTAAGGAAATTTAGAAAATGCAAAGTTAATAATTGGGTTAGTCAATATTAAAAGTCCACCAGTTGCAAAGACAGATAAACAAAAACCCCAACTATTTGACAAAAAGGGGTCAAGAAGTAAAGAAATACAAATTGCAATCGACAGAGCATTTATGCCATGTCGCCGTGTTCCGCGAAGCACTGCTAGAAGAGTTACTAAACCCATCAAGCCAGCTCTAATGACACTGGGTTCTGCTCGAACCAAAAAAATAAATTGTATGAGGAAAATTAAATTAATTATGAAAAGTGTTCTCA
>CAXBQJ010000013.1:0-12116 GCA_963977775.1 uncultured bacterium | reverse complement strand
ATCTCAGTTCTTTCTTTACCTTTACGAGGAATGAATCCTTCAAATGAAAATCGATCAGTTGGAAGTCCTGATAAAACTAAAGCTGATAAAACAGCACTTGGTCCAGGAATTACAGTGATAGAAATATTCTCAGTGATTGCCTGTTTAACTAATTTAAAACCTGGATCACTTATGGCAGGTGTTCCTGCATCTGAAATTACTACTATTTTTGATCCTTGTTTTAACTTATTTATTAATTCAGGAATTTTTTCAATTTCATTTTCTTCAAAAAATGAAATGATAGGTGCTTTTATATCTAAATTTAAATCTTGGATGAGTCTTTTTGCTTTCCTGGTATCTTCTGCAGCTATTAAATCTGCCTCAGTCAAAGTTTGTTTAAGTCGAGGTGAAGCATCTAAAACATTGCCTAAAGGCGTTGCTGCCAAAATTAATTGCCCGCCACTCATAGTCCATATCCTTTCAGGCAAAGGTTAGTCGTAATCTTTTGACTCGTGGACCGAAATTATCCTGCGCATGCAAGAAGAAATATAGATATTCATCGCACCAATGAACTAGTAGATATTGCCCCAAAAAATCATTTATTGAGTTGGGTTTTAACTCTTTTAGTAACTTTTATAGGAGCACTTCTTCGATGGGCCAGATTAGATCAACCAAATGAAATAGTTTTTGATGAAACTTATTACGTTAAAGATGCATATGCAATTTTAAAGAATGGCTATGAAAGAACAGCTGTTGAAAATGCTGACCAATTAATTTTGCAAGGCCGCACAGATATTTTTGATGCTTCAGGTTCTTTCGTAGCGCACCCACCCATGGGTAAATGGATTATTGCTTTAGGTGAACAAATCGGTGGATTAAATTCTTTTGGTTGGCGCATAGGTGTTGCATTTATGGGAACACTTTTAGTTTTAATTACAACACGAGTTGCAATTCGCTTAATTAGATCTATTTGGTTTGGAGTATTAGCAGGTTTTCTTATTGCAATTGATGGTTTAGCAATAGTTATGAGCAGAACAGCACTTCTTGATGGAATAATGACCACTTTTGTCATGCTCGGTGTTGCCTGTATTTTGCTTGACCGTGATCATTCCAGAAATAAATTAACCAGAAAATTAAATCCTGAATCCAAATATGGTGGTAGATGGACATGGAATCTTTGGCGGATTCCTGCTGGCATATTTTTTGGTTTAGCAATCGCAACTAAATGGAATGCTCTTTGGTATTTAGCATTAATTGGTTTACTGACTGTTATTTGGGACACAAGTTTTAGAAAATTAAGAAGAGCTAAAAAGCCAATTCTTGGAACGCTTTTTTTAGATTCTTGGTTAGCAAAAATTCAACTACTTATTCCTGCAATAAGTGTTTATCTTTTTTCTTGGTCCGGCTGGTTAGCTTCAACTAGTGGTTGGGGTAGAGAAAATGTCGAAAAATCTTCTAATCAAATAGTTGATTCATTTGTAGCATTATTTAATTATCATAAGCAAATTTGGAATTTTCATATCAACTTAGTGACTGATCATAGTTATGAATCCTACGCACTTTTTTGGCCAATAATTTATCGCCCCACTTCATTTTTTTATAAAGAGAATTTGCCAAATTGTGCAAGTAGTAATTGTGCGATGGAAGTTCTAGCTTTAGGAAATCCCTTAATCTGGTGGCTATCAATTGCAGCACTTGTTTTACTTTTAATTAATTTTATTAGATCAATAAATTGGCGGTCTGGCACAATTATTGCATTATTTTTAGCGGGTTGGGCACCTTGGTTAATTTTTCCTGAAAGAACAATGTTTTATTTTTACGCCATTGTTTTTCTACCTTTTTTAGTTATTTCAATTGCCTATATTGCAAAATTAATTTTTGAAGGAATAATTTCAAGAGGTCAATCACCAAAAGTTTTTTATGTGATTGGAGCAAGTGTTTTACTAGCCACCATTATTTTGTCAATATTTTTCTATCCTGTTTGGACTTCAATTTCATTACCGAAAGATGAATGGTTAATGAGAATGTGGTTTAGTAAGTGGATTTAAATTAAGCCCCTTGTGCTTTTCTTAAATCTATGTCATCAAAAACAACTTCTGGTTTTGGTTCAGAAACTTTCTCATAAGGTCTTTCATCCATAATTAAATCTCTTTCTGGATCAGGTTTGATTAAAGTTTTTGATTCAATTGGTTTTTTATAAATAACATAATTTTTTCTTAAAACATTAGTGACGATTGGTTTTTGATTTTCATTAATTATTCTTTGAGCAGCAATAAAAGCCACTAATAACCAAATTAATAAAATTCCCAGTGGTATAAATGAGACAAATTGGGGAACATAATTTAAATATGAAGCAATAATGATGACTACAGTAGAAATAAAAAGAAAATAAGTAACATTTCTTCTTCTTTTAGCAGCGCTTGAAGAAAATTTTTCACTGACCGTTTTTCTATCTGGTATCAAATTACTTATTGATTTCATTGCTTTGTTGAAACGATCTATAGATTTTGTTTCATTTGATTCTATTTTTTTCTTTGCAAATGTGGGGTATAAGACAATTGCCCAAAGACCCAAAACGATAGCTAAAAGTAATCCTGACCCCATGTTAATAGGTTAGAAGTTTTATCGATTTTTTATTTCAAAAAGTTGGGGTGTGTCCATTAAAATATTAATTTTTTAGTTATTTTTAAGTTTTAAAACTAAAGAAGTAGTTAATTCTTCTTCATTTATTGCATAAATCACATGATCTCTCCATTCACCATTTATGTGTAAAAATTTTGGTCTAATACCTTCATTACGTAAACCAAGTTTTTCAACAACTCTTAAAGATTTTTGATTTTCTGGTCTGATAGCAATTTCTATTCGATGAAGTCTAATTTTTTTGAAACAGTAATCAATTGCCATCGCAACTGCTAAAGGTGTGTAACCTTTGCCTGCAAATTGTTCACCAATCCAATAGCCAATGTATGCACTTCTTGTCGAACCAAAGTTTATATTTGCAACAGTTATTTGACCTGCAAGTTTTCCATCAACTTGCATCACCCAAGGAAGACTTCTTTGTTCTTTAGCTTCTTTTCGAAATTTATTTACAATTTGAAAATAACTTAATTTTTCTTCATTAAATTCTTTAGGTACAGTTGCTTCCCACTCTTTAAACCAGGAGTCATTATTGTCTCGTAGTTTTTCCCATGCAAATTTATCTCTATATTTAAGAGGTCTTAAAACTAAATTATTGTGTTTTAGAACAACTGGCCAAAATCGGTTTGAAGTTTCTGTTAGGGCCACTTCCCATCCAGAAGAAGCATCAGACATTAATTACCTAAATTTTTTGTAAATTCCTTTAACCATTTTGTAAAGGCTGGACCAAAATCTTTTCTTTCAGTTGCTAATTGCACTACAGATTGAAGATAAGACAATTTATCGCCCGTGTCATATCTTCTACCTTTAAAAATTACAGCGTGCATTCCCCCACCGTCAGATTCTTTAACATCTTTTGAAAGAGCTTTCATTGCATCAGTTAATTGAATTTCGCCATTCTTACCTGGTTTTGTATTTTCTAATATTTCAAAAACTTTAGGGTCAAAAAGATATCTACCAATTACGGCGTAATTACTTGGCGCATCTTTTTCGTTTGGTTTCTCAACTAAATCAAGAACTTTAACGACATTTTCTTGATCTGTTTTTTGGATTTTGGCTGAACCGTATAGATGAATTTCTGAAGGAGCGACTTCCATTAAAAGAACAACTGAGCCCCCATGTTTTTGCTGAACTTCAAACATTTTTTGTAAAACATAATCTCTTGGATCAATTAGGTCATCGCCTAATAAAACTGCAAATGGTTCATTTCCCACATGTTCTTTAGCCATCAAAACTGCATGACCTAATCCTTTTGGAACACCTTGTCTAACGAAATGAATTTTTGCTAATTCTGATGGATCTTTAACTTTTTCTAACAGTTCATTTTTATTTTGCTTTGCAAGTTCTGCTTCTAACTCTGGGGAATCATCAAAATGATCTTCCAAAGCTCTTTTGCTTCTACCAGTAATAAATAAAACATCATCAAGTCCTGCAGCTACTGCTTCTTCCACCACATATTGAATTGCTGGTTTATCAACAACTGGCAACATTTCTTTTGGTGTTGCTTTCGTGGCAGGAAGAAAACGAGTTCCATAACCTGCTACTGGAACTACTGCTTTTAAAACTTTTTTCAAGATTTTCTTTCCTCATTACTTGAAGGCTTTGAAACTCAAGATTACGCGTAGAGACTATGCTTCTTGTCCAATGCCTACACCAAATACTCAAGAGACCAAGCAATCTTTGCGAAAAGCTCTGCAAGAAACCAGACGAAATACTTCATTAAGTGATTTTGATATTGAGCAATTAACTAAGCGTGGAATTTTTGAACTTTCTAAAACAACTGGTGATGTTTGTATATATATGTCATTAAAGGAAGAACCACCAACAAAAGATTTAATTAAAGAAGTTAGAAAACTTGGCAGAAATGTGTGGTTACCAAGAATTGAAGGAAATGATCTTTTATGGGTAAAAAATCCTGATAATTTTGCAAAAGGTCCATATGGAATCGATGAACCAGTTGGTCAAGCAGTTTTAGCAAAAGACATAACTAATTTAGGTGCCATTATTTTGCCAGCATTAGCTGTGGATGTTAATGGCACACGGCTTGGTAAAGGAAAAGGTTTTTATGATCGAGTACTTGCACAAGTCAATGAAAACGTTAAAAGAATAGTTTTACTTTTTGATTTAGAATTCATTCTTGAAATTCCTCAAGAAGCTCACGATCAACCTGTGCACACAATTGCCACCCCATATAGATCAATTCACTTCACAACACCTGAGGATTAAGACTTAAATTGGTGTTGAGCTACCCAAAAATAATCCAATTGCAAAAACTGCCATACCTAAACCAAAAGTGAAACTGGCATAGCCAACACTGGTTAACAAATTTCTTTTCTTAGTTATTTCTTGCATTTCTAATGCAAGGGAAGAAAATGTTGATAAAGAACCAGCAAATCCAATAGTTAAAAAGGGTTGAAACCAAGCCTGCCAACTTTGCGTTGCAAAAAAAGCATCAGCAAATAAAGCAGTTACTAAACCTAAAATAAAACTTGCCAAAATATTTCCAGGTAATGTGCCCATTGGAATTTTTGCTTTTTGGGTCACATAACGTAATCTAAATCGAAGCATCGCACCAAGTGCTCCGCCAATTGCAACTGCAAATAATGTTGGCACTGTTTCATTCATCTATTGCTTCTTTGCTCAGATTTTTTTAAAGCATAAAAAGTTGCCAAATAGCAAGCAATAAAAGTTATAAATATATAAAGAATTGTATAAAGCCAATTTCTTGATTGTATTTGCCAAGATGTTTCTAAAATAAAAGTTGAAAATGTAGTAAAGCCACCCAAAACTCCAACAACCCAGAAATGCCAAACATCTAATGAATGTTTTCGATGACCAGCAATTAAACCAATAATTAAACAACCAACAACATTAATTAACAGTGTTGGCCAAGCAAAACCTTCTTTACCCAATGGAAGCTGTCCTAGAGAGTCATCCATTCTTATTGAGATCATCCAACGCAAAACACTTCCAATTGCTCCGCCTAAAGCAACTAAAAGATAAGGGGGAAATTGCATATATATAAAGAGTAAGTCCAAGGTGCTTAAAAGTTATGTAATTGGCACAATATGTCGTATGCCTACTTATCAATACGCTTGCACAAAATGTGAAAACGAATTTGAAGTTGTGCAATCTTTTTCCGATGAACCAATAAAAAATTGTCCTGAATGTAATTCAGAGGTAAGAAAAAAATTTGGTGCCGTAGGTGTTGTTTTTAAAGGTTCAGGTTTTTATAGAACAGATTCCAGACAAAAAAAGAAAACTGAAGCTAAACCTAAAAAAGATGAAAAATCTAAGGATTCAAGCAAAAAGGAACCTGTCAAAACTGATTCCAAAAATGAGAAAAAAACGCCTAAACCTAAAAAAGACTCATAAGTTATCCACAGTTTAATTCTTTATCCAAGCAAAATATTTTCATTTAGTTTATTTTTATTTAATGAGAAAACTTGTTATAAATATTACAAAAAAAGACCTATATGTTTTATTCAAGATTTACCGAAAAACTATCGCCTATTGCCTCATAGCCGTAGTTGTCTATTCAATTGTTGACAAAGTTGCCAATAATTTTGCAACCCAAGATGTAATAGTTGCTACAAAAGATTTAAAAGCTGGCTTGATTATTAAACAAAATGACTTAGCTGTTAAACGTATTCCTATCTCAGGAATTGCTCCAAATGCATTAAATTCCCAAGAAATTGTAGGAAAAATGTTGTCAGCAAACATAAATGCTGAAGAACAAATTACTTCATCTAGATTAATAGCTGATTCAAAATCAAGCACTAATCAAAAAATAGTGGGAGTAAGAATTGCTGATGCAGAACTTGCCTCAGTTATTAAACCCGGTGCAATGATTGACGTTGTAAAACTTAGTAATGCAAATGGAATTCTTGGTGGAATCATTGCAAAAGATGTCTTAGTTGTGGCAATTGCTGAAAAGAAATCATCATTTGGTTCTAGCGCAGGTTTTGTTGTGATGGCTAGTACCAGTAATGAAAATGCATTAAATCTTGCGATTAATTCAGGGGAAAAACTTACAGTTTTGTTGCACTAATTTATTTTGTTTTCGATTATGAATTAGGCTTTTACTTACTTAGCCCTCGTAGCTCAACGGATAGAGCGACTGCGTCCTAAGCAATAGGTTGGGGGTTCAATTCCCTCCGAGGGCACATACACACTATTTAAATGACGTACTTTTATCTTTAAAAAGACTAAAGTTAAATGCATGTTTGATTTAGCGATGATTGATCCTTGGCAACAATTAACTGTAATTATTAATACGATTCTTGCTGCAATTCTTGGTTCAATTATTGGTTATGAAAGAGATCGCGCTGGAAAATCTGCTGGTCCAAGAACAATGGCATTAGTAGCTGCTGCAGCAGCACTTGTTGTTTCGATGGGTGAAATTATAAATCTCAGTGCAAAATTTGGTGATCCAACTAGATCAATGCATGCAATTATGACAGGTATTGGTTTTCTTGGAGCAGGATTAATTTTTTCAAATCAAGCTCGTGGAGTTAAAGGTGTCACAACTGCAGCGACAGTTTTTGCAACAGCTGCAATGGGTTGCGGTGTTGGTTTAGGTTTTCAATTAGCAGCAGCAGCTATGACTTTAGTAGTTATTGCAATTTTGCGTTCAACTCAAGTTCTAGAAAGAACTTTGCACTCTAACGACGATAATTAAGAGTTGTAATCAACTCTTCCGTAAGAAATCCTTTTTGCATAAATATTTGTTTTAGCAAGTCTTAAACCTGGTCTTCTCGCGTGCCAAATTTTTCCTTTACCCGCATAAATTGCTACGTGATAAACAGTTCCTTTTTTATTATGAAAGAAAACTAAATCTCCAACTTTTAATTCATCCTTAGTTATTTTTGGAGTTTCTCTTCTCATATCTCTTGAAGTTCGACCGAAAGTAACTCCAACCGGTTTCATTGCCCAAAGTACAAATCCTGAACAATCAAATCCATTTGTGGTTGTTCCCCCTCGTCTATATCTTGTGCCTTTCACACTTGCTGCTCGTTCTAAAACAATTGAAACTTTCTTTGCTCTTTCAGTATCTTGTCCTTCATTAACTAATTCTTCTGGTTTAACTTCAGTTGGATTTTCTTCTTCAATAACTCCTTCTTCTTTTGCAGGAGTATTACTTTCTTCTCTATTTATTGCTTCAAATATTGCTTCCCAACCTTTAGGCCCTAAAACGGTTCCATCATCAATGTCGCCTTGAACTTCGTAAAATTCTTGAATTGCAGATGTTGTGGCAGGACCATATTTTCCATTTGCTACCGGAATTGGATAGCCAAGTTTAATTAAAGCTTTTTGAACTTTTTTAACATAATCATTTTCAACTCCACGAGTTAAATTCTCCAAACCTGGATAATCAGGAATTTCGTCAGCAAATGAAGGACTTGGATAACCAGTGGTAATTAATAGAGTGGTCAATACTGCTGTTATGTATTTCTTCAACACTTAACCAAAATAACATGGTCAATAAATAATGAGCCAATCATTTAATAGATTTTTATCCATATAAATAGTGAAAATTGTGCTCAAAGTGATGAAAGTCTCTTAGAATTAAGAGATAATAATGAATATGAAAATCGATCTATCACAAGTTAAATATGCAACTTATATCTGTGTAATTCCAATGATTGCATCATTGTTCAAAGGAGAATTATTAACACTACTTTTTTTCTTTTCGTTATGTCTTGGCTTTTTAAAACAACCTAAAAAATCATTTCAAATTTGGCTAAGTTCAGTTTTCTTATTATGGATAATTTATGGTGTTGGAGCCTTATCAAATCTAATTCCAGCAATTGGAGAATTTCCTGGTGATGAAACCTATCTTTCCTTTGGTTTTGAATCATTCATTTTTATGCTTTTTTTAGTTTTACTCCCTGTTTTTTTAGGAAGGTTTATAGGCAATAAATTTAGACCAACAAATCTATAGTTTTTCTCTCACAAAGTGGTCAACTCTCAATTTCTTAACTAATCTTTACTTATGCCAAGTGTGATGTGGTTTCGAAGAGATCTTCGTTTATTCGATAATCCAGCCTTAAATGCGGCAATTGATAGTGCTGCAAATGATGGAGATTCAAATGTTGTTGCACTTTTTAATATTGATCCAAAAGTCTTTGATGATGCAGGAGATCCATTAAAGGCTTATCAAGATGCTTCGCTTAAATCCTTAGATGAATCATTAAATAATAATTTATTAATAAGACATGGTGATCCTAAAAAAGTAATCGTGGAAGTTGCAAAAGCTGCTCAGGCAAAAACAGTTCATATTTCTGAAGATTTTGAGCCTTATGGAAGAAAAAGAGATTTTGAAGTTGAAAAAGAATTAGAAAAAAATGGTATTAAATTAATTCGCACTGGATCGCCTTATGCTGTTGCTCCTTTTCGTGTTAAAAAAGATGATGGAACTCCTTATCGCGTTTTTACCCCTTTTTATAAATCTTGGGTAATTCATGGTTGGAGAAAACCTGCGCCTAAATTTAAAAAAGAACCAAATTGGATTAAGCCTTTAAAAAATGAAGGAAGGCCAAAAGTTAAATCGGATATTGAAATTCCTAAAGCTGGAGAAAAAAATGCTTTAGATTTATTCACAAAATTTCTCAAAAACGGCATTAAAGGATATGACCAAAATAGAAATAGACCTGATTTAGAAGGCACGTCTAAATTAAGTATTCCTTTAAGATTTGGCGAAATTCATCCCCGCACAATTCTTGCCGAATTAAATGATTCAAAAGATCACGATACTTATCGAAAAGAAATTTGTTGGAGAGAATTTTATGCTGAAGTTTTGGCAACTGCTCCTGAAAGTGAGACACAATCTCTCGATCAAAAATGGGAATTAATGGGATGGGATTTAGAAAAAGATTACAAACAAAAACTAAAAATATGGCAAGAAGGAAAAACCGGTTTTCCTTTAGTTGATGCAGGAATGCGACAACTAAAAGAATCAGGTTGGATGCACAACAGAGTCAGAATGGTGGTTGCATCATTTTTAGTAAAAGATTTACACATTCATTGGCGACATGGTGCTAATTGGTTTATGAAACATTTACTTGATGGAGATATCGCGAGCAACTCACATGGCTGGCAATGGACTGCAGGTTGTGGAACTGATGCATCACCTTATTACAGAATTTTTAATCCGATGATGCAAGCAGAAAAGTTTGATCCAAATGCTGAATATGTTCGAAAGTGGATTCCAGAATTACGCCATTTAAAAGGTATCAATGCACATACTCCTTGGGATCAAGTTGATGGTTATAAAAATGGTTATCCAGAAAGAATGGTTGATCATCAAGTTGAACGCGATGAGACTTTAAGAAGATATAAAGCTAGTAAGGGTGAAAAAGTTATTAAGGAGAAATTCTCTCGATAATCCAAGATTGTTTATCTTTGGTATATCTAATGCGATCATGCAATCTTGATGGTCTTCCTTGCCAAAATTCAATTGAAGAAGGTTTAACTAAATAACCTCCCCAATGATTTGGCATGGGCACTTCGTCAGGATATTTTTCCATAAATTCTTTAACTTTAATTTCCAATTCTTCTCTAGATTTAATTTTTTTTGATTGATTGCTAACCCAAGCACTTATTTTTGATCCATAAGGTCTGGTTTTAAAATAGCTTTGAGAGTCTTGCGTACTTATTTCTTCAGCTGTTCCCTTGATAATTACTTGTCGGTGAAGATCAATCCAAGAAAATAACAATGTTACTTTAGGGTTTTCATTTATATCTTCTGCTTTATCAGATGTTTTGTTAGTAAAGAATATAAATCCTTGCTCATCAAAAGATTTTAATAAAACATTTCTGGCAGAAGGTTGTCCTTGTAAATCGGCAGTTGCCAAAATCATTGCGTTTGGTTCAGAAACATTTTTTGAAATTGCAATTTTCATCCAGGAATCAAATTGTTTTATTGGATTGTTAGATACATCACTTTCATTTAAATCCCCTTGTTCATAAGAAATTCTTAAAGATTCAAACCATTCTTGAGAAGATGACATAACCCGATTCCACCATGTGGAAATGATTAAGCAAAGATAGACATACAAGTTTTCTTCATCTGGAAAGGAAATCAATGCCAGATTTTGTTCCCGGTCTCGAAGGAATTGTTGCTTTTGAAACAACAATTGCTGAACCTGATCGTGAAGGTGGAGCTCTTCGCTATCGCGGAGTAGACATTGAAGACTTAGTGGGCAGAGTTTCTTTTGGTCCAGTGTGGGGACTTTTAGTTGATGACAATTTTTCTCCAGGATTACCAATTCCTGAACCACATCAAATTCCAGTTAAAACTGGTGACACCAGAGTTGATGTGCAAAGTGCTGTTGCACAACTTGGTGCTAAATGGAAATTGAAACCAATTTTAGATATTGATCATGTTCAAGTTAGAGAAGATTTAGCAAGAGTAACTTCAACAGCATTGATGTATGTTGCACAATCTGCTCGCGGAGATCAAACTCCTGTAAGTGAAGATCACATTTCAAATTCAAAGACTGCTGTTGAAAGATTTATGAAAAGATGGCGCGGGGAACCAGATCCAAATCACATTAAAGCAGTTGATGCTTATTTCGTTTCTGCTGCTGAACATGGCATGAATGCTTCAACTTTTACCTCAAGAGTTATTGCATCCACTGGAGCAGATGTTGCGGCAGCTATTTCTGGCGCAATTGGTGCTATGAGTGGACCTTTACATGGTGGTGCACCAAGTCGTGTTTTACACATGATTGAAGAAATAGAAAAAGGTGTTGATCCTGAAACTTATGTTAAAAAACTTCTTGATTCAAAAGAAAGATTAATGGGATTTGGTCACAGAGTTTATAGAGCACAAGATCCAAGAGCAAAAGTTTTAAGAAGAACAGCAAAAGAATTAGGTTCCCCAAGATATGAAATTGCTGAAGCTTTAGAAAAAGCTGCATTGAAAGAATTACATGAAAGACATCCTGAAAGAATTTTAGAAACCAACGTCGAATTCTGGGCTGCAATAGTTTTAGATTATGCAAAAGTTCCAGCTAACTTGTTTACTTCTATGTTTACTTGTGCACGTTTAGCAGGCTGGTCAGCACATATTTTGGAACAAAAAAATACTGGCAAACTTGTTAGACCTTCTGCAACTTATATCGGTAAGGGTCCAAGACCTGCCGATACTGTGGCAGGATTTTCAGAAAAAATTAAACCTTCTTACTAAATAACAATGTCTGAAGTTTCTCACATAGTTATTCCAGAAAATTTAAAACCAAAAGATTTAAGGTTTGGCTCTGGTCCAAGTAAAATTAGAGCAACTCAATTAGCCGCATTAGTTGCAGCAAATCCTTCATATTTGGGCACAAGCCATAGACAAAAAACTGTTAGAGATGTTGTTAAATCCTTAAGGGAAGGTTTGGCAAAATTATTTAATCTTCCTGAGGGATATGAAGTTGTAATCGGTAATGGTGGCACCACTGCATTTTGGGATGCTGCCATATTTTCTTTAATTAAAGAAAGTGGACAATTTT
>CAXBQJ010000012.1:0-12379 GCA_963977775.1 uncultured bacterium | reverse complement strand
AAGCCACACAGCAACTTCACAGGCGAAATCTACGTTCTGTCGAAAGATGAAGGCGGTCGTCACACACCATTCTTCAATAACTACCGTCCACAGTTCTACTTCCGTACAACTGACGTGACTGGTGTTTGCCAACTACCAAACGGTGTCGAAATGGTTATGCCAGGCGACAACACTGAAATGAAAGTTGAATTAATTCAACCAATTGCAATGGAAGATGGTCTTCGTTTTGCAATTCGTGAAGGTGGCCGCACAGTAGGTGCAGGAAGAGTAACAAAGATCGTTAAGTAATTAACGATCAAAAAAGATTTTCAGGCGGAATGGGCAAAACTCATTCCGCTTGAAACCCAAAAGAAAGACAGGAGAACAAAATGGCCGGACAAAAAATCCGCATTAGGTTAAAAGCCTATGACCATGAAGTCATTGATTCTTCTGCCAAGAAGATTGTTGAAACAGTAACTAAGACTGGTGCAAAAGTAGCTGGACCAGTTCCTTTGCCAACTGAAAAAAATGTTTATGTGGTAATTCGTTCTCCATTTAAATACAAAGATTCTCGTGAACATTTTGAAATGAGAACACACAAAAGACTTATCGACATTTTGGATCCAACTCCAAAAACTGTTGACTCACTAATGCGTCTGGATCTACCAGCCGGTGTTGATATCGAAATTAAGTTATAAGAAGGTAGGTGATTAACAAATGGATCGTAACGTTAAAGGATTGTTAGGTGAAAAACTTGGCATGACTCAAGTTTGGGATGAAGCAAATAAAGTAATTCCAGTAACCGTAATAAAAGTTGCACCAAATGTTGTCACCAAAGTTAGAACTAAAGAACAAGATGGTTATTCAGCTGTACAACTTGCATTTGGAGAAATTGATCCTCGAAAAGTTAACAAACCTGAAAAAGGCCATTTTGCAAAAGCAGGAGTTACACCAAGAAAACACATGGTTGAAATTAGAACTCTTGATGCAAACAATTACACGCTCGGTCAAGAATTAAATGTTGATGTCTTTGCAGCAGGTGAAGCAGTTGATGTAACAGGAACAAGTAAAGGTAAAGGTTTTGCAGGTGTAATGAAGCGACATGGTTTCCATGGACTTCGCGGTTCACACGGTGTGGAAAGAAAACATAGATCGCCAGGTTCAGTTGGTGCAAACTCAACACCAGGTCGTGTATTTAAAGGATTAAGAATGGCTGGACGTATGGGTTCAGATCGTGTCACAACTGTAAACATGACAGTGGCAAAAGTTGATTTAGAAAATAACTTATTACTTGTTAAAGGTGCAGTGCCTGGTGCAATTGGTTCAGTTGTATTAGTTAAATCAGCTGCTAAAACACAAATTGTTAAAGCAGGTAAAAAATAATGGCAAACGTGCAAATTACTTCACCTAAAGGAACAAGTGCAGGAAGTTTTGATTTACCTGCTGAAATATTTGATTGCCAAGTAAATGTGCCATTGATGCATCAAGTAGTCACAGCTCAACTTGCAGCTGCCAGACAAGGTACACAAAAAACTAAATCTCATTCAGATGTTTCTGGTGGTGGAAAGAAACCTTACAAACAAAAGGGAACAGGTAATGCCCGCCAAGGATCTATTCGTTCTCCACAATGGACCGGTGGTGGACACGTGCACTCAATTAGTCCAAGAGATTATGCAGAAAGAACACCAAAGAAAATGAAAACTGCAGCTCTTCGTTCAGCATTAAGTGACAGAGCTAGAGAAAATCATGTGCACATACTTTCTTCAATAATCGAAGGAGATAAACCTTCAACCAAGCAAGGTGTCCAAGCTGTGAGAAATGTAGCAAAAGGTAAAAAAGTTTTGATAGTAGTTTCATTAAATGAATTAGTAGGTTGGTTCTCTTTAAGAAATGTAAAAGAATTACATGTTGTATCTCCAGGACAATTAAATACCTACGATGTTATTAATGCTGATGATGTAGTTTTCACCAAACTTGCTCTTGATGAATTTTTAAGTGGGCCTCGCACAGGTAAATCTGCAAGTGCTGTTGGTCGCGCAAGTGATGCAGAGGTTGGTGCATAAATGAATCCAAATGATTTAAGAAAAGTTTTAATAGCACCAGTAGTTTCTGAAAAGTCTTATTCTCTTCTTGATGAAAACAAATACACATTTGTGGTCAGAAAAGATGCAAACAAAACTCAAATCAGACAAGCTGTTGAGACTTTGTTTAATGTAAAAGTTTTAAGTGTGAACACACTTAACAAAAAAGGTAAAACTTACCGAACTCGCTTTGGTGAAGGATCTAGATCTGACACTAAAAGAGCAATTGTTTCTCTTGCGCAAGGGGATCGAATTGACATATTTAATGCGCCAAGTGCTTAAAGGAAAGGAGACGAGTAAAAAATGGGTATTAGAAAATTAAAACCAACAACACCATCAAATCGTGGTGCAAGCGTTGCAGATTTCTCTGAAATTACTCGCTCAACACCTGAAAAATCTTTAATTAAACCAATTAATTCCAAAGGTGGCAGAAATAATCAAGGAAGAATTACAACCCGTCATCAAGGTGGCGGACATAAACGCGCATATCGCGTTATTGATTTTAAACGTCTAGATAAAGATGGCATACCAGGAAAAGTTGCCCATATTGAATATGACCCAAATAGAACTTCTCGTATCGCTTTAATTCATTTTGCTGACGGAGAAAAAAGATACATTTTAGCTCCAAATAAATTGCAACAAAATGATCCAATTGAAACAGGACCAAGTGCTGACATTAAACCTGGCAATAATTTGCCAATCAGAAATATTCCAGTTGGAACAGTTATTCATGCTGTGGAACTTCGCCCAGGTGGAGGAGCAAAAATGGCAAGATCAGCTGGTGCAAGTGTGCAATTAGTTGCTAAAGAAGGATCTCTTGCTCAATTAAGACTTCCATCCGGAGAAATAAGAAGTGTTGACGTTAGATGTCGTGCCACAGTTGGTGAAGTTGGAAATGCTGAACAATCAAACATCAGTTGGGGTAAAGCTGGACGTAAACGTTGGAAAGGTGTTCGACCAACAGTTCGTGGTGTTGTGATGAACCCAGTTGATCATCCACACGGTGGTGGTGAAGGAAGAACTTCAGGTGGAAGACATCCAGTTAATCCTTCCGGTAAACCAGAAGGTCGCACTCGTAGACCAAATAAAGCTTCTCAAAAATTTATCGTTCGTCGCAGACCAGCAAATAAAGCAAGGAGTTCTAAATAATGGCTAGAAGTTTGAAAAAAGGTCCATTTGTTGATACTCACTTGTTGAAAAAAGTGAATGATCAAAATGAAAAGAAAACAAAAAATGTTATTAAAACTTGGTCACGTCGTTCCATGATTGTGCCTGACATGTTAGGTCACACAATTGCAGTACACGATGGCAAAAAACATATTCCAGTTTTTATTACCGAACAAATGGTGGGACACAAACTTGGCGAATTTGCTCCAACCAGAACTTTTCGCGGTCACGTAAAAAGTGAAGACAAAAAAGTGACGAACGAATAAAGGATTATGACAATGGAATCTAGAGCATCAGCACGTTTCGTGCGAATCACACCAATGAAAGCTAGACGCGTTGTGAATTTAATTCGTGGACTTTCAGCCAGAGAAGCTCAGGCTGTTTTAAAGTATGCCGAACAAGCAGCAAGTGAAACTGTGGGCAAAGTTTTAAGTTCAGCTATGGCTAATGCAAAAAATAATCACAATCTTGATCCAGCAACTTTGTATGTGGCTGAAGCATTTGTTGATGAAGGTCCAACAATGAAAAGAATAAGACCACGTGCCCAAGGTCGTGCATATCGAATTGATAAAAGAACTTCCCACATAACTCTAATTTTGGAACCACAAGGTTCTGCTCCTAGAAGAAAACCTGGTAGAAGACCAAATAAAGCAAAAGCTAAACAAGTTGTGGAAACAAAGAAAACTCAAGTTGTAGCAAAAGAAGCACCAGCAAAAACAACTGTTGCTGAAACAAAGAAACCAAGTGCAGCAAAAAAAGCTACTCCAAAGAAAACCACAACTAAAAAGACAACAAAGAAAACTGAAGGAGGCAAAAACTAATGGGTCAAAAAGTTAACCCACATGGCTTCCGTTTGGGATACACCTCAGATTACACAAGTAAATGGTTTGCTGATTCAACTAAAAAAGGTGAACGCTACCAAGATTATGTAAAAGAAGACATTTTAATTCGTGAAAAATTAACTGCTGGCATGGAAAGAGCAGGAATTTCACATGTTGACATTGAAAGAACTCGCGAAAGAGTAAGAATTGACATTCACACTGCTCGTCCAGGAATTGTTATTGGTCGTCGTGGACAAGAAGCAGATCGCATCAGAATTGATTTAGAAAAATTAACTGGTAAACAAGTGCAATTAAATATTTTGGAAGTAAAAAATCCAGAAGTAAATGCTCAACTTGTCGCACAAGGTGTGGCAGAACAATTAGCAAGTCGTGTTTCTTTCAGACGTGCGATGAGAAAAGGTATGCAAACTGCCCTTAAAGGTGGAGCCAAAGGAATTAGAGTACAAGTTTCAGGACGTTTAGGTGGTGCTGAAATGAGTCGCTCCGAATTTTATCGTGAAGGAAGAGTACCTTTACACACTTTAAGAGCAAACATTGAATTTGGTTTCCACGAAGCTCACACTACTTTTGGTCGAATTGGTTGCAAAGTTTGGATTTTCAAAGGTGATGCCCCAGTTACAAAAGCTGAAAAAGAAGCAAAAGCACAACAAGCAAGATTACAAGCTCAAGCTGCTCAAGTTGCTAAACAAACTAAGCCTGCAAAAAAGAGCAGAAAAACAAAAGAAGCAAAAGAATCTAAAGAAGAAACAGTTGCAACAGAAACTGGAAGTGGTGAATAAACAATGTTGATCCCAAAAAGAGTTGCTCATAGAAAACAACATCACCCAAAACGAGCTGGTAAATCAAAGGGTGCCAACAAGATTGAATTTGGTGATTTTGGCTTGCAAGCACTAACAGGTTCTTATGTCACAAATAGACAAATTGAAGCAGCACGTATTGCAATGACTAGACATCTAAAACGTGGTGGAAAAGTTTGGATCAATATTTATCCAGATAGACCTTTGACAAAAAAACCAGCTGAAACTCGTATGGGTTCAGGAAAAGGTTCACCTGAATGGTGGGTAGCAAACGTAAAACCAGGCAGAGTCATGTTTGAAGTAACTTTCCCTGATGAAAAAGTTGCTCGCGAAGCATTGACTAGAGCAATGCACAAATTACCTATGAAATGTCGAATCGTTACTCGTGAAGTGGTGGAGGGATAAACATGGCAAAAGCTACTAAAACACAAGAGTTTCGTGGTCAAACCAATGAAGATTTGCAAAAGAAACTGAAAGAAGCAAAAGAAGAATTATTTAATCTTCGTTTCCAATCAGCAACTGGCCAATTGGAAAATCATGGCAGATTAAGAAGTGTAAAAACTGAAATTGCACGTATTTACACAATATTAAGAGAACGTGAACTAGGAATTACTCCAGTTGATACAGAAGGTGCAGCATGAGTGATTCTGTAAAAAGAAATTCAAGAAAAACCATTGAAGGAATTGTGGTTTCAAACAAAATGGATAAGACCATTGTTGTGAAATTAGAAGAACAATTTACTCACTCACTTTATGGAAAAGTAATCAACCGTTCCAAAAAATTTAAAGCACATGATGAAAAGAATGAAGCAGGAATAGGAGATCGTGTTTTGTTAATGGAAACTCGTCCTTTATCTGCAACCAAGCGCTGGCGCATGGTGAGCATTCTAGAAAAAGCCAAGTAAAGGAAAAAATTTAAAATGATTCAAGCAGAGTCACGCCTAAGAGTTGCGGACAACACAGGAGCAAAAGAACTTTTGTGTATTCGCGTGCTGGGCGGTTCCCAAAGAAGATATGCAAGCATTGGCGATGTCATTGTTTGCTCAGTTAAAGACGCAATTCCTGGTGGCGCTGTGAAAAAAGGCGAAGTAGTAAAAGCTGTTGTGGTTCGAATTGTTAAACAATTAAGAAGACCAGATGGTTCATACATTCGATTTGATGAAAATGCCGCTGTGATTTTGAAAGAAGATAATGAGCCAAGAGGAACTCGTATTTTTGGACCTGTGGGACGAGAACTTCGCGATAAAAAATTTATGAAAATTATTTCGCTAGCTCCGGAGGTTTTATAAATGGCATCATTGCATATTAAAAAAGGCGATTTAGTTCAAGTAATTAGTGGAAAAGATCGTGGCACAACTGGCCGGGTTTTAAAAGTTGATCCACTAAAAGGTTTAGTAACAGTGGAAGGTATCAACCGTGTTAAAAAACACACCAAAGTTGCCCAAGCAGATAGAGGAGCAACTTCAGGTGGAATTTTGACCGTTGAAGCTGCATTTGATGCAAGCAATGTCATGGTCGTTGATCCAACTGACAATAAACCAACACGTGTTAGAAGAAGAAGAGACAAAGTTGAAAAGAAAAGATCAGATGGCACAACTTATGTTTCAACAAGATTGGTAAGAGTTTCAGCAAGAACAGGTAAGGAGTTGTAAATGACTGCGACACAAACACGCGAAATTCCACGCCTTAAACAAAAATATAATTCTGAAATTGCTCCAGCACTACAAAAAGAATTTGGTTTTAAAAACGTTAATCAAGTTCCTCGTTTAAACAAAATTGTGGTAAACATGGGTGTTGGCGAAGCTGCAAAAGATTCAAAACTTATTGAAGGTGCAATTAGAGATTTAACATTTATAACTGGACAAAAACCATCAGTTTCTAAAGCAACAAAATCTATTGCAAATTTCAAACTTCGTGAAAATCAACCAATCGGTGCTCATGTCACAATGAGAGGTGATCGAATGTGGGAATTCTTAGACCGTTTACTCTCAGTTGGTCTACCAAGAATTAGAGATTTTCGTGGACTTTCTCCAAAACAATTTGATGGAAATGGAAATTACACTTTCGGTTTAACAGAACAATCAGTATTTATTGAAGTGCCACAAGACACAATTGATCGTCCTCGCGGCATGGATATAACAATCGTGACCACAGCATCAAATAACGAAGAGGGACGAGCATTACTTCGCTTGCTCGGTTTTCCTTTCAAGGAGGCATAAAAAATGGCAAAGACTTCTATAAAACAAAAACAGCAACGCAAACCAAAATTTAAGGTTCGCGCTTACACACGTTGTGGAGCATGTGGAAGACAACGTGCAGTTTATAGAAAATTCAACTTATGTCGCATTTGTTTTCGTAACAAAGCACATAAGGGTGAACTACCAGGTATTACCAAAAGTAGCTGGTAATCAACTAACGCTGAAGGTCTGATGAAAATTCAGAAACCACAACGAGAAAGGCTAAAAAGCCAATGACAATGACAGATCCAATCGCGGATATGTTGGCCCGTTTGCGAAATGCAAACACCGCACACCACGACTCTGTAGCAATGCCATTTTCTAAAATAAAGAAAAACATTGCAGAAATATTAAAAAATGAAGGCTACATTAAAGGCTGGAAATCTGAACCTGCCAAAGTTGGCCAAAGTTTAGTTTTGGAATTGAAATATGGTCCAAGTCGTGAAAGATCAATTTCTGGTTTAAGAAGAGTTTCACGCCCTGGTTTAAGAGTTTATGCAAAAAGTGAAAACTTGCCTAAAGTTTTAGGTGGATTAGGAATCGCCATCATCTCAACCTCAACAGGATTATTAACCGATAAAGAAGCAACCAAGAAAGGCGTAGGCGGAGAAGTTCTTGCCTATGTTTGGTAAATAAAAATGTCTAGAGTCGGTAAAAAATTAGTGAGTGTGCCAAATGGTGTAGAAATCAACATCATGGGCAAAAAAGTAGATGTAAAAGGTCCAAAAGGACAATTAAGTATTGATTTGCCTGAAACAATTTCTATAAAGAAAAATGATGATGGCACATTTTTACTTGAAAGATCAAATGATGAAACCAAAAACAAAGCTTTGCATGGTTTATCACGTTCATTAGTGGCAAATATGGTTAAAGGTGTCACTGAAGGTTATTCAAAAACTTTAGAAATCGTTGGTACAGGTTACAAAGTAACCTTAAAAGGAAACGATTTAGAGTTTGCTCTTGGTTATTCACACCCAGTTTTGTTCAAAGCACCTGCAGGAATTTCTTTCAAAGTTGAATCTCCAACTAAATTTCACATTCATGGAATCGACAAGCAAGTTGTGGGAGAAACTGCGGCAAAGGTGAGAAAGCTTCGCAAACAAGATCCATATAAAGGTAAAGGTGTTCGATTTGATACAGAAGTTATTCGTCGTAAAGCTGGAAAGGCTGGTAAGTAAATTATGAGTAAATTTGCTAGATCAGCTAAAAATTTGAGTAAAAATTCTCAAGCTAAAAGACGACGTCATCTTCGAGTAAGAAAAAAGATTACTGGCACTACACAAAAACCACGTTTAGTCGTAACTCGTTCATTGAGAAATGTGACAGTGCAAGTAATTGATGACTTAACTGGTAAAACTTTAGCTTTTGCCTCTTCAATTGAAGAAGGTATTAGTGGAGATAAGACTGCGCAAGCAAAACTTGTTGGCAAAAAAATTGCTGAAAGAGCAAGTGCAGCAGGTATAAAAGATGTTGTGTTTGATCGCGCCGGACGTAAGTACCACGGACGTGTCGCTGCTTTAGCCGATGGTGCACGTGAAGGAGGTTTGAACTTCTAATGTCTCCTAAATCAATGCTCAATGATTCTTTAGAAGATCGTCCAAATCGTCGTGAGAGACGAGAAAGAAATGAAGGCATAAAAGAAAGAGAAAAATCTGCTTTCATTGAAAGAGTTGTTTATGTAAACCGTGTTGCCAAAGTTGTTAAAGGTGGGCGACGTTTTGCTTTCACTGCATTAGTTGTGGTGGGAGATGGCAATGGCATGGTTGGAGTTGGTTATGGAAAAGCTCGTGAAGTTCCACAAGCAATTCAAAAAGCAGTAGAAGATGCTAAAAAGAATTTCTTTAAAGTTCCAAGAGTACAAGGAACTATTCCTCATCCAATTACAGGTGAAGCGGCAGCAGGTGTTGTCATGCTTCGACCAGCTTCTGCTGGTACAGGTGTAATTGCAGGTGGACCAGTTCGTGCAGTTTTGGAAGCAGCAGGAATTCATGATGTTTTGACCAAATCTTTAGGTTCAGGAAATGCAATAAACGTTGTGCATGCCACAGTTGATGCATTGAAGAAACTTGAAAGACCAGAACAAGTTGCATCAAGACGTGGACTTACAGTAGAACACGTTGTGCCAGCTGCAATATTAAAAGCACAAGCTGCAGAAAAAGCTGGTGTTTAAATGTCATCAATAAAAATTAAACAAATTAAATCATCAATTGGTGGAACAAAAATTCAACATGACACTTTAAAAACTTTGGGACTTGGAAAAATTGGTTCTGAATCAGTTAAACCAGATCGTCCAGAATTTCGTGGCATGTTAAGAACTGTTTCACATTTAGTAACTGTTGAGGAGGTTAAGTAAGAGATGTCAGTAAAAGTTCATCATCTTCGCCCAGCACCAGGTGCTAAGAAAGATAAAAACCGAAAAGGTAGAGGTGAAGCAAGTAAAGGTAAAACTGCTGGTAGAGGAACTAAAGGTTCTGGTGCTCGCAGAAACTATTCAGCCGCTTTTGAAGGTGGTCAAATGCCTTTGCATATGCGTTTACCAAAACTTCGTGGTTTTAAATCTCCAAACAAAATTAAATATCAGGTAGTTAACGTGGCAGATATTGCGCGACTTTTCCCACAAGGTGGAGAAGTTACACCTGCATCTTTAGTAAAAGTTGGAGCGGTAAGAAAAGGTCAACCAGTTAAAGTTTTAGGCTTTGGCGAAATTAATGTCAAAGTTAGTGTTGTTGCTGACAAATTTAGTGAATCAGCTGTCAGCAAAATTTCCGCAGCAGGCGGATCAATTAAAGCTCTTTAGGAGTTTATTTTGAACCTTAATTTTGCGTGGTTAACTGATGCTTTTAAAACACCAGATTTACGACGCAAATTACTTTTTACTCTCGGCATGCTTGCTCTTTATCGTCTGGGCACAACAGTTCCTACCCCAGGAGTTGATTATCCTGCGATTCAACAATGCATTGAACTAGTTCAAGGTGACTCACTTTATGGAGTTATTAATTTATTTTCTGGTGGTGCACTTTTACAGTTAAGTATTTTTGCCTTAGGAATCATGCCCTACATCACAGCTTCAATCATTATTCAATTATTAACAGTAGTAATTCCTAGACTTGAAATGTTAAAAAAAGAAGGACAATCAGGTCAAACAATTATCACTCAATACACCCGTTATGTAACTATTGCTCTTGGTTTACTTCAAGCAACTTCTATCTTGGCTTTAGCAAGAACTCCTGGTCAATTATTAAGAGGTTGTCCAAATGATTTAATTCCAAATCAATCAATTCCGGTAATGGTTTCTATGGTTTTAACAATGACAGCAGGAACTGCACTTGTGATGTGGTTAGGTGAATTAATTACACAACGCGGTGTTGGTAATGGAATGTCACTTTTAATTTTTTCCTCAATAATTTCGTCAGTACCAAGCCAATTTGCTGCAATTTTGACAATAAATGGTTTCTTTATTTTTATTGCAACTACCGTTGTGGGAATTGTGATTATTGCTGGAGTGGTTTTTGTGGAACAAGCCCAACGAAGAATTCCTGTGCAATATGCCAAGAGAATGGTTGGTAGGCAAAGTTATGGTGGAACTTCAACTTATATTCCTTTGAAAGTAAATATGGCAGGAGTTATCCCAGTAATCTTTGCTTCTTCTTTGTTATACATACCTTCACTTTTTGTACAACTTTCTAATTCCCAAAGTGCTTGGGCTCAATGGATTTCCAGAAATTTTGCCAACGGTACAGAAGTTCCATACGTTATAACTTATGCATTATTAATCGTATTTTTTGCATATTTTTATTCATCTATTACTTTTGATCCAAATGAAGTTGCAGATAATATGAAAAAATACGGCGGTTTTATTCCTGGTATTCGTGCCGGTAAACCAACTGCGGAATATTTAAAATACGTGTTATCTAGATTGATGGCTGCTGGTTCAACTTATTTGACCATCATTGCTGTTATCCCATTTATTGCATTTGGAGCTCTTGGGGTGGGAAATAGATTCCTCTTTGGTGGCACAAGTTTGTTAATTATGGTTGGTGTTGGACTAGATACTGTTAAACAAATAGAGAGCCAACTACAACAAAGAAGTTATGAAGGCTTTACTAAACAAAATCCAACTTTGTAAAAAATGCGTTTGTTGATCATGGGCCCACCTGGGGCAGGTAAGGGAACACAAGCTTTAAATATTGCAAAACATTTTTCAATTCCTCATATTTCAACCGGAGATATTTTTAGAGAGAATTTAAAAAAAGAAACTCCTCTGGGAATAGAAGCAAAATCTTATATGGATAAAGGACTTTATGTTCCAGATGATGTTACTAACAGAATTGTGGAAGATAGATTAACTTGGAATGATGTAAAAAATGGATTTTTACTTGATGGCTACCCTCGAACCCTTGATCAAGTTAAATTTTTAGATTCCTTACTTAGTAAATTTAATCAAAAACTAAATTATGTTATTGAACTTGTGGTTGAAAAAAACTTAGTAATTGAAAGGCTAGTAAAAAGAGCTCAAGAACAAAATAGAATTGATGACACGAAAGAAGTTATTGCAAAAAGACTTGAAGTTTATGCCACAGAAACTTCTCCTCTCTTATCTGAATATAAAAATAGGGGATTACTGGTTCAAATAGATGGCATGGGAACAGTTAGCGAAGTTGAATCAAGAATTATAAAAGCTTTAAACAATTAAAGTTTAGTTAAAATTTCTGGACCATTTTCTGTAATTGCAATTGTATTCTCCCAATGACTTGCAAAAGATCCTTCTGATGAAACTACAGTCCAATCATCTTGCAAAACGTGAACTTTATTGCTACCTAAAACAATCATGGGTTCAATAGCTAAAGCCATCCCAACTTTTATTTCTAAACCTGTTCCAGCTTTTCCATAATTTGGCACACTCGGTGGCATATGCATTTGAGTTCCAATGCCATGTCCTACATAATCTTCTAAAATTCCAAGTTTCAAGTCTTTGAAAGATCTAACAAATTTCTCTATTGCAAAACCAATATCTCCAATCTTTTTTCCTGGAAGTGCTGCATCTATACCTATTTGTAGTGCTTTTTCAGTTATTTCACTAAGTTTTTTGTGCTCTGGTTTTACGTTTCCCACACAAATTGTTATGGCAGCATCTCCATGCCATCCTTCAATAATTGCTCCACAATCAACACTTACAAGATCTCCATCGTGAATTATCTTATTTTCACTTGGAATACCATGAACTACCTCTTCACTGACTGAAACACAGATTACTGCTGGATAGCCGTGATAACCCAA
>CAXBQJ010000011.1:0-12963 GCA_963977775.1 uncultured bacterium | reverse complement strand
TGTCACGCGGTTGTTGGACACGTCCAATACTGTAACTGGAATCGAATCCCCGTCATCCGTAAAGATGCGCATCATGCCAACCTTGCGACCAACTAGGCCCAAGCTCATTGTTTTCTCCATTCTCACCTACGATTGGGTGAGGCTGATTTAAAAAAACTTAAAAAATAAACAGACAAAAGCCTATTTATATCTAAGCTCTCGATTGTAACCCGATTTTTTTTCAATCACAAGATTGAAGATAAAATCATTCACTCTTTCTTTAAAAAATGGATCCTTATCTAATTTTTGGTTGTAGAAGTCTTGAATCACGAGTTCCTGTTTGATCATATCATCAAGGACTTGAGATTTTTCAGGGGGATTAAGAGAGTAAGATTTGTAGTTGTTTTCGTATTTTTTATTGAATTCATCAAGGTCAATCACTGTTCCATTTATCTTAGCGAGTTCTTGTGCTTGGACTAGAGACTGGGGATTGATTATAAAAACAACAAAGAAAAAATTTCAGAAACTCAGAAAAAACGCTATGAATTTATTAAAGAATTCAGTTTCCAGACATATCGGAAAAAATATGACTGATGTAACTTCTGGATTTAGAGGAGCAAATAAAAAAGCTATTGAGATTTTTGCGGAAAAATATCCATCAGAATATTTAGCCGACACTGTTGAATCCCTAATCTTGGCTCATGATTCAGGTCTTTCAATTTCAGAAATTGGTGTAACTATGCAAGAAAGACAGGGCGGTCTGCCAAGCCAAAACTTGATTAGATCTGCTTTTTATCTATTTAGAAGTATTCTGGTAATCATTGCAACTTTAACCATTAAACCAAGAAAGGCTCAAAATTAGATGAATAATTCGATTGTTGGTTTAATAATTGCAATTTTCATAATTGGTTTTGTTCTTTTTTCAATCAGAAGAGGAAGACTAAAAGAAAAGTATGCAATTTTGTGGTTATTGGTTTCACTTATTTCATCTGCTGCGGTAATTTTTCCTGAACCAATTTTTAAACTAGCAAGCAATCTTGGATTTGAAATTCCTTCTAACTTTTTATTTGCCACAGCTTTACTGGTGGCATTAATTTTAATCTTTTTACTTTCTACAGATATTTCCAAAAAACAACGTCAAATAGAAAACCTCGCATCAGAAATTGCCTTAATTAAAAATAAATTAAAGTAAATGACTTTAATTATTGCTCATCGTGGAGCATCTGGATATAAACCAGAAATGACTCTTCCTGCCTATGAATTAGCACTAGAACAAGGTGTTGATGGGTTAGAAACAGATGTAAGACTTACCAAAGATTTACAACTGGTAGCAATTCATGACAGAAAAACTGGTCGTGTAGCAAATAAAGATTTAACTGTTTCGAATTCAACTTTAGAAGAATTACAAAAATTAGATTTTTCTAAAAATGGTGAAAACATTCAGATCTTAAAACTTTCTCAACTAATAGAACTAAGCCTTGATTCAAAAAGAAATTTAACTTTAGCCATTGAAACAAAACATCCAACAAAGTTTCATGGCCAATTAGAAATAGAGTTAAATAAATTATTAATAAAATATAATTTAGATAAAAATCAGAATAATAATTTAAAAATTGTTTTAATGTCTTTCAATCCATTTGCCGTTAAAAGATTTTCAGAATTAAATCCAGATATTTCTAGAGTGCAATTGAAAGAAAGAAATTATCCTTTTTTAGAGTTTTACCCAAATCCAGGAAATCCCAGCATTATTGGTCCAGGAATTGAATTATTGAAGAAAAAGCCCAAATTAATAGAGTTTTTTCAGAAAAAAGGGAAAAAGATCTTTGTGTGGACAGTGAACTCCACAGAAGACATGAAATTTTGTCTCTTGCATAAAATTGATGCCATCATCACCAACTATCCTGATATTGCAATAAATGTTCGAAAAGATTTCCTAAGGAGTTAAAAATGACTTTGCCTAAAGTTTTAGTCATCACTCCTGATCGAATTGGTCCATCCATGGCAGGTCCTGCCATAAGAGCAGCAGCAATTGCTGATGCTCTTTCTAAACAAAATGAAACAGTTTTATTGAGTTTGAGCAAAGCAAGTGAACAAATAAATTCTGGTGCCAAAGTTGTTAACACCAATGGTAAAAAATGGGTTAAGTGGGCTGATGTAGTTATTTATCAAGGAATAGTTTTAGAACATTTCAGAACTTTAAGAAAGGGAAAAAAATATCTAATTGCAGATATGTATGACCCTTTACATATTGAATATTTAGGCTCAGCAGTAAATACCAGCATGTATGTCAGAAGAGCTGTTTTATCTGTAACTGCTGCCTCAATTGGCCTACAAATGCGTTTAAGTGATCTTATTTTGGCAGCATCTCCTCAACAAGTAACACTTTGGCAATCACATATGGCAGCTTGGAATGTGATTGATCCAGTTGAATACGACAAAGATCCTGAATTAAAAAATCATATTTCAATAGTTCCATTTGGAATTAGTGACAGTAATCCAACAATTACGGAAAATCCTTTTACTAAAAACTTTCCTGAAATAAAAGAAAATGATCCAATTCTATTATGGGGTGGTGGAATTTATGACTGGTTTGATCCTTTAACTTTAATTGAAGCAATCAATAAAGTTAAAAATCAAATTCCAAATATTAGATTAGTTTTTATGGGTGGAAAACACCCAAACCCAGATGTGCCAATAAATAAAATTGTGCAAAAAAGTATTGATTTAGCTAATCAATATAATTTATTGAATAAAAATGTTTTCTTTAACGATTCCTGGATTGATTATGATAAACGTCATAATTACTTATTTAATGCCACTATTGGAGTTTCCACCCATTACAAATCTTTAGAAACTCAATTTAGTTTTAGAACAAGAATTTTAGATTATCTTTGGGCAGGACTTCCCATAATTACAACAGAAGGTGATTATTTTTCAGAGCTAATAAAAGAAAAGGATTGCGGAAAAGTAGTTGCGCAAAAAGATTCAACAAAATTAGCAGAAGCTATTATTAATTTATTAGAAAAATCAAATTTAGAAAAAGCTAGAAAAAATAGCGAAAAATTGCGGGAAGATTTTAGGTGGCAAAAAGTTTTGGAACCAGTTTTAGAATATTGCAAAAATCCTTACAAAGTTAAAAAGAATCCTTTAGCGCTTAGAAGACACCCTCGAAAAACACCTGTTTACTATTACCGAAGAATTGGTGAAATCAAAAGAGAAGATGGTTTTTCAGGAATCTTAAGAAAACTTGCGAAGAAACTTCATCTTCCAGGTGCGAAATACTGGTAAACAAGGAAAAATAGAGATTATGAACAACAACGAAAAAAGTGTTGATGCCCTGTTACCAGGTCGTTTAGGAATAGTGGTGCGCCTTGTTTCTCAACCAGGTGCTCGTTTAGCACTTTTAGATGCGGTTAATCGTTATGCAGACCATTTGGACGCAGAACCAGGCACAGAAGCTTTTGTGGTTTCTTTAGATCCAGATGACAAAGATGTGGCATGGCTTGTGGAATGGTTTTCCAGCACCGAAGCATTTGAGGATCATCGAAAAGCTGAAGCATTTAAAATCTTGATGGAAGAATTACCAAATCTCTTAAGTCAGCCACCAGGAATTTTAAGAATTGATCCATTAAGAATGTTTATTCAAAAAGATTTAGTTGACGCTAGTTTTTAAAGATCATCGGTTAGGGTAACTTCCCAACCACCAACATATTCAGCAAACATGTTGTAAATTACAGCAAAAACTCCAGATAAAAGTGTCCAAGTAACAACTTGAAACACAGTGAAGACACTGCCAATAAAAATAATTCTTGGTAAAGATAAAAGACTTACAATATTAAAACCTGCGCCACCTAAACCAAAAATATCTGTTAATAAACCAGTTGCAGCATCAATTGTGCCACTAAATTTTGCCACTGACCAAAGCATAATTATTGCCACAATTGAAGCTAAACCAAAAGCAAGAGACAAAATAAAAGTTGTTTTAATAACTGACAGTGGATTTATATAAGAAACTCTTAATCTTGATCTTTTTGTACCAGCTCTAGTTGTAGGCATACTTTGCGTTGCTTGAAATCTAGATCGTGAACTTTTTGGATTACTCATTTTCTACATCCACAGCTTTTGCAACAGCAACTACTTTTACACCTTTTGGAACTTTCATCATGGAAACTCCCATTGTGTCTCTTCCTGTTGCTCTTATTTCTTTTACTTGGGTTCTTAAAACTACCCCATTTGAGGCTATCGCAAAAACTTCATCAGTTTCATTAGCAATAAATGCACCCACTAAAGAACCTCTTGAGTCTTCACTAATTCTCATCGCTCTGACACCTTGTGTGCCTCGACCTTTTGCTGCCCATTCTTTTTCATGAGTTCTTTTTGCAAAACCTGCATCAGTTGCTGTTACTAAAAATGATTTAGGTTCCACCACAGACATACTTAGTAATTCATCAGTTTTATTTTTAAATCTAATTCCAATTACTCCAGTTGTTGCTCTTCCCGCTGATTTCAAACTGTCTTCACCAGCTGAACATCTAACTGAAAAACCTTTTTTAGAAACTAGAATCACATCATTTTTCTTTGAAACTAATTGGGCAGAAATAACTCGATCATTTGGTTTTAAATTAATTCCAATAATTCCACCACTTCTAGTTGAGTCATATTCAGAAAGAGGAGATTTTTTAATAATTCCTTTAGCTGTAGCTAAAAGTAAATATGGTGCTTGTTCATAATTTTTTATTGACAAAACTGCAGCAATTTTTTCTTCAGGTTGAAAACTTAAAAGATTTGCAACATGTTGTCCTTTTGCATCTCTTCCTTTATCTGGTAATTCATGAATTTTTGTTCGATAAACTCTGCCCCGATCTGTGAAAACTAGTAACCAATCATGAGTTGAGGCAACAAAGAAATGCTCAATCACATCGTCTTCTCTTAAAGATGCACCCTTAATGCCTTTTCCACCTCTTCGTTGGGCTCTATAAAGATCTGATCTGGTTCTTTTTACATAACCACCGCGACTTATGGTGATCACAACATCTTCTGCTTTTATGAAATCTTCTGCAGATTTATCTCCTTCATCTGCCACAAATTTAGTTTTTCTCTCATCCCCATATTTTTGGGCTATTTCTGAAATTTCTGTGCCAATAATTTTTCTTTGTCTTTCTGGTTTTGCCAAAATGTCTTTATAATCTTTGATGGATTTACTTAAATCATCGAATTCATCAGTGATTTTTTGTCTTTCTAAAGCAGCAAGTTTTCTTAATTGCATGTCTAAAATTGCGGTTGCTTGAATATCATCAATTTTTAAAAGCTTTTGTAATCCAGCTTTTGCATCTTCCACTGTTTTACTTTTTCTAATAAGTGCAATGACATCATCAAGTTTTTCCAAAGCTTTCAAAAGTGCAGTTAAAATGTGTGCTCTTTTTTCTGCTTCGTTTAATCTAAATTTGGTTCTTCTTTGAATTACTTGTATTTGATGCTCAATCCAATAAGTAATAAATTGATCAATACTTAAAGTTCTTGGCACCCCATCAACAAGTGCCAACATATTGGAACCAAAAGTATCTTCTAGTTGGGTGTGTTTATATAAATTATTTAAAACAACTTTGGCAACTGCATCTTTTCTTAAAACAATTACTATTCTCATGCCTGTTCGTGAAGATGAGTCATCTCTTAAATCTGAAATTCCAGTAATTTTTCCAGTATCAACTAATTCAGCAATTTTTAATTTCAAATTATCTGGATTAACTTGATAAGGAAGTTCTGTGATAACTAAGTTTTGTTTTCCTTTGCCATCTTCAACAACATCAACAACTGCACGCATAGTAATTGAGCCACGACCAGTTTTAAATGATTCTTCAACACCACTTCGACCAACAATTACTCCACCTGTTGGAAAATCTGGTCCTTTAACGTGTTCTTTAATTGCTGCGAAAAGCTCATCTTTTGTTGCTTTTGGATTTTCTAATGACCACAAAATTGCATTTGTTACTTCTCTTAAATTATGTGGCGGAATATTGGTAGCCATTCCTACCGCAATGCCACTTGAACCATTAACTAAAAGATTTGGAATTCTTGCAGGCAAAACAGTTGGTTCTTGAGTTCTTCCGTCATAGTTGGGAATGAAATCAATTGTGTCTTCATCAATATCTCTAACCATTTCCATAGCCAAGGAAGACATTCTTGATTCGGTGTAACGCATTGCTGCGGCACCATCATTTCCAGGTGAACCAAAATTTCCTTGACCTGAAACAAGTGGATAACGCATTACCCACTCTTGTGCTAAACGAACTAACGTGTCATAAATTGCAGTGTCTCCGTGTGGATGATAATTACCCATCACATCACCAACAATGCGTGAACATTTTGTGTAACTTCGATCAGGTCTATATCCACCGTCATACATTGCATAAATAACGCGACGATGAACTGGTTTTAATCCATCTCTAATATCTGGTAAAGCTCTTCCAACAATTACACTCATCGCGTAATCTAAATAACTTCTTGACATCTCCGAACGTAAATCAACTGGTTCAACTCGTCCTGAGTTTTCAGGTAATTTTGTTTGCTTTGTTGCCATTTAAATATCCAAGAACCTAACATCGCGAGCATTGTGTTGAATAAAACTTCTTCTTGATTCAACATCTTCACCCATTAGTACGTTAAATAATTCATCTGCTGCAGCAGCATCATCAAGAGTTACTCTTAATAAAACTCTTGTTTCTGGATTCATTGTGGTCTCCCACAATTCATCCGCATTCATTTCACCTAAACCTTTATATCTTTGTAGGGCTTCTTCTTTCGGAAGTTTCTTTCCTGCTTTTAAACCTGCTTCAATAAGTCCATCTTTTTCTCGTTCGGTGTAGGCATAACTTGGAGTTTCTTTAATCCATTTAATTTTGTATAAAGGAGGTTGTCCTAAATAAACATGTCCTAAATCAATCAAAGGTCGCATAAATCTAAAAAGAAGAGTTAGTAACAAAGTTCTAATATGTTGACCGTCAACATCAGCATCAGCCATCAAAATAAGTTTGTGATACCTAAGTTTGTTGGCATCAAATTCTTCTTGTACCCCGGTACCAAGAGCAGAAACTAAGGCTTGGACTTCGGTGTTTGCTAAAACTTTGTCTAGACGGGCTTTTTCAACGTTTAATATTTTTCCTCTAATTGGCAAAATTGCTTGGGTTCTGGAATCTCTACCATTTTTTGCTGATCCTCCAGCAGAATCACCTTCCACAATGTATAGCTCACATTCACTTGGTTCTGTTGATTGACAATCACTTAATTTTCCAGGCAATCCTGAAGATCCTAAAAGACCTTTTCTTGATCTTGCTAAATCTCTTGCTTTTCTAGCAGCTAATCTTGCAGTTGCAGCAGACACAGCTTTTCGTGCAACATCTTTTCCTTCCCCAGGATGTTCTTCAAACCATTTTGCTAACAAATCATTTGTCATAGTTTGCACAAAAGTTTTTGCTTCAGTATTACCAAGTTTTGATTTTGTTTGTCCTTCAAATTGTGGTTCTCTAAGTTTTACAGAAACTATTGCAGTTAAACCTTCTCTAATATCTTCACCAACAAGCTTTGGATCTTTTTCTTTTAACACTCCCCATTGTTTTGCATACTTATTAACTGTTGCTGTTAATGCAGCGCGAAATCCTTCTTCGTGCATTCCACCTTCATGAGTATTTATTGTGTTTGCAAATGTGTAAACAGCTTCTTGATAACCAAAATTCCACTGCAATGCAACTTCAGCACTGATTCCTTTTTTCTTATCTTCATTTTCTATATGAATAACATCTTTGTGAACTAAACTTTCACCCTTAGCTTTATTTAAAAAGTTAACAAAGTCGGTAATACCGCCGTCATATTTATATCTAACAATTCTTTTTTCGCCTTTTTCATCTAATCTGTCTTTTCTTTCATCAATTAAAGTTAAAGAAAGTCCTTTATTAAGAAATGCCATCTCTCTAAATCTGGTTGACAAAGTGTCAAAGGAATAATCTGTGGTTTCAAATACTTCTTTGTCAGCTTTAAAGGTAACTTTTGTGCCAGTTCCATCAGTTTTACTTCCCTTTTTTAAAGCTGCCGTTGGCACACCTTTCTTATAATTCTGGGACCAAATAAAGCCATCTCGCTTAACTTCCACGCTCAATTCTGAGGAAAGTGCATTAACTACTGATGCTCCAACTCCATGTAAACCACCTGATACTTGGTATCCACCGCCACCAAATTTTCCACCTGCATGAAGCACAGTAAAAACAACTTCAAGTGCTGGTTTTTTTTCTGTTTTATGCATATCAATTGGAATTCCACGGCCATTATCAATCACAGAAATTTTTGAATCATCCAAAATACTTACAACAATTTCATTTGCAAATCCTGCTAAAGCTTCATCAACTGCATTATCAACAATTTCGTAAACTAAATGATGTAATCCGCGTTCACCAGTTGATCCGATATACATTCCGGGACGTTTTCTAACAGCATCTAATCCTTCAAGTACTTGAATGGCACTGGCGTCATAAGACATGTTAAAAAATTTCAGCCCCTAAAAATTATTTTCACTAAATTTGTTTGTCAATAAGACAATTCTAGTGTGTTGTTACAGGTGAGATTTCGGCTGATAGCCCTTTTTAGTAGTCATTTTTACGCATAGAAGGCACTCGCCATAAGCCTTTTTGCGTCGTTTTTGTTGGTCCATAAATTTTTAGGGTCTTGACAACTCCATCTCCAACCTCTAGTGCAATTCTTCGCTTCAAATCAGAACTTAAAAGACGAATTTGTGTTGCCCAAGTGTTTGAATCTGCTCTTAATATTAATTCGTTTTGATCTTGATTAAAAATTTCAATAGAAACATGTGATGCAATTTCTTCACCAACGATTTCGTTCCATCTTGACATTAAATTTGCAACTGAAGTTGGTTGTTGCCAACCTAAATCTTTAACAATTTTTTTCAAAACGTTACCAATTTTTTGTGGATCTCTATGATCAGGATGTGCTCCACTTCTAGTTTCGTCACTTTTACCAAATCTTGGACGTTTTAATAATGATTTTTTGTTCCGAAATTTTGCATTTCTTGCTCTAGCTCTTGCTAAAGCATTAGCAGCAGCATCACTTCTTATGTTTTTTTCATCCATTAACTTGTTACCTTGCCGTTGTTTACAAAAAGTTTTACGCCACCTAAATCCTTAGGCACATCTTCTTCTACTGCAGCGGTAATTAGTACTTGTTCCACACTTTTTACTCTAGAAGTCAGTTGATTCCTGCGGGAAGAGTCAAGTTCGGCAAACACATCATCCAGGATTAAAACTGGGTCACCTGCTTTTGAATTTGCTTTCAAAAGATCAAAAGAAGCAAGTTTTAGTGCCAAAGCAACAGACCAGGTCTCACCATGGCTTGCATAACCTTTTGCTGGTAGTTCACCAATTGTTATTTCTGCATCATCTCGATGTGGTCCAACTAAAGTAATACCTCTATCAAGTTCATCGTTTTGTTTTTCTTTTAATTTTTCATCCATTGCTACCTTTAAATCTTCTAAAACCATGTTTTCTGATGCCACATTAGGTAAATATGCAATATTTAAGGGCTTACTTGATGGTGCAATTTCTGCATAAGCTTTAGAAACATAGGGAAGCAGTTCATTAATAAGTTGATGTCTTTGTAAAATGATTTGACTTCCTAAATTAATCAATTGTTCATTCCAAATATCAAGAGTTGTGAGAACAGAATCAAGGTTGTTTTTTCTTGCACTATAAGAACTTTTTAAAAGAGCGTTTCTTTGTTTTAAAACCCGGTCATAATCTGATTTTATGCCTGCAAATACAGGGCTTTTTTGTACTAATAAATCATCTAAAAAGTATCTTTTATCTGAAGGATCTCCTTTAACAAGTTTTAAATCCTCTGGAGAAAAAGTTACTGTTTGTAATATTCCTAAAACTTCTTTTACTTTTTTACATTCTGAACCATTTAGTTTTGCTTTATTTGACTTATTAGGCCATATTTCAATTTCAACCCAATTTGTTCGTTCCCCAAATTTAATTCCAGTTCGAATTATGGAGCGAGGTTGATTTAATTTAATTAAAGGTAAGTCTTGAGAAACTCTATGAGATGACAAAGTGGAACAATATGAAATTGCTTCAACTAAATTAGTTTTTCCTTGACCATTACTGCCAATAAATGTGGTTATACCTTTGTTTAGGTTTATTTCCACAAAGGAATAAGACCGAAAATCTACTGCGGCAAGAGAAGTGACGCGCACAAGTTTTTAGCCTGCTAATCGAACAGGCATGATCAAATAACGGTAGGAGTCATCATTAACCCCATCGTTATTAACCCCACTTAAAACCGCTGGTTTTGAGGCAGCAGTAAAGCTCATTCGAGTCGTTGGGGCATTCACACTTGCTAAGCCATCTTTTAGATAAGCAGCGTTGAAAGCAATTTCTAAACCTTCTCCGTTTAAAGAAAGTCCCACTACTTCTTCCGCACTGGCATCTTCTCCAGATCCTGCGCGCAAAACTAATTCATTGTTTTTAAAATCTAAACGAATAGGTGTGTTTCTTTCTGCAACTAATTCAACTCTTTTTATTGCATCTAATAATTCTTGAGTTGAAACATCTGCAGTTGAAGAAGATTCACTTGGTAAAAGTGATCTATATTTTGGAAAATCTGCATCTAATAATCTTGTGGTTGTTCTTCTTCCTTCTCCTTCAAAGCCCATTAATCTGTCTTTATCTGAAGCAAGTGAAATAAGAATTTCATTTGAATTTAAAAATCCTTTTGCGCCTTCAGCTAAAGTTCTTGCTGGCACTAAAGCTGCTGTAGAAATTTTTGGATCATTTGGATTCCAATTAAATTCTTTAACAGCTAAACGATATCTATCGGTTGCAGCTAAAGTTATTGTGTTTCCTTCAATTTCAACTCTAATTCCAGTAAGCATTGGTAAAGATTCATCTCGTCCAGCTGCAACTGCAACTTGTGCGACAGATTCAGCAAAAACTTTTGCTTTAGCAGAACCACTTGTTTTTGGAAGTGGTGGCAATGTTGGGTAATCATCTGGTGGAAGTGTTGGTAATGCAAAATTTGCTTTGCCACATTTTATTTCTAAACGAGATCCATTAACTGTGCCAACTACTGGTTGGTTTGGCAGTGATCTTGAAATATCTGCAAATAGTTTTCCTGAAACTAAAACTTTTCCACTTTCTGAAATTCCTGCATCAATACTTACTCGGGATGAAACTTCATAATCAAATGCTGAAAGTGTTAAAGAGTTTTTGTCAGCTTCAATTAAAATTCCTGCAAGCATTGGTTGGGCAGGTCTGGCAGGTAAAGTTCGGGCAGCCCAAGCAACAGCTTCGGCCAAGACATCTCTTTCAACTTGAAACTTCATAATTTCTTTCTTTAAGTCTTTTAGTATTACCGGGTTGTAATTCTTCGAACTCTTTAATTTAGACCAATGCTTTCATGCTCTTAGACGCAGGGAAAGGGGTTAAATGAAAAGATTTTATAAATCCCTATTAGTAGTTAATTTATATAAATAGATATATCTCGTAGTAGTAATAGGGCTTGTTGATATGTGGGAAAACCTGTGTTTAGCCAGTTCAAACAGGGTGGCGAGGCTAGGTGTTACTTGTGTCGAAAGCTTGTAATTTCGTGGTCAAGCTGAGGACAACCTCAAATTGCTCTACAGACCTGTGGTCAAGATGTCCGAATATCCACAGAATTTGGAGACAGTTCCCTCAAGCAAACCACAGGTTATCCACAGGGACCTAAACCTTAAAGTAAGGATTAAGACTTATCCACAACATATGAACAATTGTGAATAATGTGAAAATAAGGGACTTTTGTTACAAAAAGTTATCAAACTCTGGTTTGAACTTTAATCCTTGTTGTTAGATCTGCTACCTGGTTATAAAGACCACGTCGTTCTGCCATGAGCTGTCTAATTTTTCTTTCTGCATGCATCACGGTGGTGTGATCTCGTCCACCAAATGATTGACCAATCATTGGCAGTGACAAGTCAGTTAATTCTCGGCACAAATACATTGCAATTTGTCTTGCCGTTACTAAGTTTCTGGAACGAGAAGAACCAATTAGATCATCAATTGATATTCCAAAATACCCGGAAGCCTCATTCATGATTAAAGCTGCAGTTATTTCTGGACCACTTTGTTCTGGTAACAAATCTTTTAACACAGCTTCAGCAAGTCCCATTTCAACTGGTGTTCTATTTAAGTTTGCATAAGCACTAATACGAATTAGTGCACCTTCTAATTCTCTAATGTTGGTTGTTACCTTGCTTGCAATATATTCCAAAACTTCACCTGGTACTTGAAGTTTTTCTTGACCAACTTTTTTTCTTAAAATAGCAATACGAGTTTCTAATTCAGGTGGTTTAATATCGGTAATTAATCCCCATTCGAAACGGGAACGCATACGATCTTCAAAGTCTTGTAATTGTTTTGGTGGCAAATCACTTGTTACAACAATTTGTTTGTCGGCATTATGCAAAGTATTAAAAGTGTGAAAAAACTCTTCCTGGGTTTGAACTTTTCCACTTAAGAATTGAATGTCATCAATTAACAAAACATCAACATCTCTATATCTTCTTTGAAAAGCTGAAGCTTTATCATCACGAATTGAGTTAATAAAATCATTAGTAAATTCTTCTGAAGAAACATAACGAATTTTTGCACCTTGATATAAATCTCTGGTGTAATGACCTATTGCGTGAAGTAAATGAGTTTTTCCTAAACCAGATTCACCGTAAATAAAAAGTGGATTGTATGCACGAGCTGGCATTTCAGCTGTTGCAACAGCAGCAGCGTGAGCTAATTTATTTGAAGATCCAGCAACGAAAGTATCAAAAGTATATTTTGGATTTAATCTGGAAGATTCATCTTGTTTAGAAACAGGTGCTCCAGTTCCTGGACGATTTTGATTTAAGAATTGTGGAATTGGCGCAACAGTTTCTGCATAAGTTGCATCAGC